>NZ_JACEXH010000202.1:0-5321 GCF_014525465.1 Actinotalea sp. JY-7885
CGGGGCCTGGGCGCCGGGGGAGCCGCTGCGGCTCGGCGTGCTGGCGGCGGCGGCAGGGCTGTCGGGGGTCCTGTGGCCCGCCGTCGTCGCGCTCGCGACCGGGCGGGCGGACGCGTACCCGGCGACGCAGGCGGCGTGGCGCGGGACCGGCGACGTCGTGCCCCTCGTCCCGTGGGTGCAGGTGGGGCAGTGGCTCCTGGGCCCCTGGGCCGTGCCGGCCCTCGTCGTGGTGGCGCTCGGGCTGGTCGCCCTGCTCCTCAGCCCGCCGCTCGCCCGGCTGGGGGCGGCCCTGCACGGCTGGACGGCGGGCTACCTCGCCTACCTCGTCCTCGTGCTCGAGCCCGGGACGAGCCTCGTCCGGTTCGGCCTCCTCGCCTTTCCCGTCGCCGGGGTCGTCGCGCAGCTGTGCCTGCGTGCCCGGTGGCCGCGCTCCGCCGTGGCGGTCGTCGTCCTGCTCGGGCTGCTCGCCCAGCTCCTGTGGCTCGACGAGCTCTGGCGGCTGGTACCGCCGTCCGGGTGGCCGCCGTGACGGCCTGGGCCGCGTCCGGGCGCGGGCGCGGCCCGATGACCGGTACAGGTCCCGTTGAGGTGACGCCCGGTGCGCCGCGTGAACTAGACTGATCTCGGACATCCGTCCCCCAGCGACGCACGGGCCATCGCCTGCACGCACAGCTCGGACCTGCGGCCCCGCCGCTGCGTCCGCGCCGGGTGCGCACGGCGCGGGCGCGCGCGGGCGCATCGGTGAGAGCCCCGGGCTCCCACCGACACGGGTGGCGGGACGCGACCGACGAGAAGGGGCCACCGATGGCTGCGATGAAGCCGAGGACGGGCGATGGACCGCTCGAGGTCACGAAGGAGGGGCGCGGCATCGTCATGCGCGTGCCGCTCGAGGGCGGCGGCCGCCTGGTCGTCGAGCTCAACGCGACCGAGGCCCGCGAGCTCGGCGAGGCGCTCAGCTCCGTCGTGAGCTGAGGCCCGTGCCCGCACCAGCACGGCGTCCTGGCGGGCGCCGCGACGACGCGACGGCGCGGCGCCGGACCGACCCGCCCGTCGTCGCACCGCTGCCCGACGTCGTGGTCGCGCGCGGCACCGTGGCGACGACGACGCTGCTCCTCGAGGACGACGTCGACGCGCTCGTGCTGCCGGTGGGCCCGGCGGGCGAGTCCGAGGATGGCGTCCAGCCGCGCGTCGGCGTGGCCGACGCGACCGTCCGGTACGGGGTCGACCTGGCCGACCTCGCCGAGCGCGCCGAGCTGACGGGCGCAGCGGGCGAGGCCCACACGGTGCACCTGCCCCGCGCGTCCGGCGCCGGGACGTTCCCGTGGTCCGACCTGCCCCACCGCATCGTGCTCGTCGGCACCGGATCCGGCTCCACCCGCGACCTGCGGCGGGCGGGCGCGGCCGTCGCCCGCAGCACCCGCGGGCTGCGCCGGGTCGTGGCGACGCTCGGCGCCGACGGCAGCGCCGAGGACGTGCGCGCCGTCGTCGAGGGCTACCTGCTCGGTGCCTACCGCCACCCGAGCCGCGCGACGAGCGAGCCCGCGCGTCCCGCGGCCGAGGCGCTCGTGCTGCTGGGCCGCCAGCCGGAGCCCGCTGTGGCGGCGGCGCGCGTGTCCGCCGAGGCGACCTGGATCGCGCGCACGCTCACCGTGACGCCGTCGGACACCAAGAACCCGGCGTGGCTCGCGACGCAGGTCCAGCGGCTCGCCACGGCGCCCGGTCTGTCGGTCGAGGTGCTCGACGAGGCGCAGCTCGCGGCCCGGGGCTTCGGCGGGATCGTCGCCGTCGGCAGCGGGTCGGCGAGCCCGCCGCGCCTGGTCACCGTGCGGTACGACCCGGACGGTGCCGGCACGGGTCCCGGGTCGGGCACCCACGTCGTCGTCGTCGGCAAGGGCATCACGTACGACACGGGCGGCATCTCGATCAAGCCGCGCGAGGCGATGGTCGCGATGAAGACGGACATGGCGGGTGCCGCCGTCGCGCTCGCGACGGTGCTCGGCGCCGCGCGGGCCGGGGTGCGTCACCGTGTCACGGCCCTCCTGCCGCTCGCGGAGAACGCGGTCGGCGCCTCGTCCTACCGGCCCGGGGACGTCGTCACGGTGCACGGCGGCACGACGGTCGAGGTGACCAACACCGACGCCGAGGGGCGCATGGTGCTCGCCGACGCCCTCAGCCACGCCGACGCCGCGCTCGACCCGGACGTCGTGGTGGACGTGGCGACGCTCACGGGCGCCGCCACCCTCGGCCTGGGCCGCCAGCACGGCGCGCTGTACACGGCGGACGACGACCTCGCGCGCGCGCTGGAGACGGCCGGCCGGGAGTCCGGGGAGCTGCTGTGGCGGATGCCGCTCGTGGAGGACTACCGCACGGCCCTGGACTCGTCGGTGGCCGACATCCGGCACGTCCCGTCCGACCCGAGGGTGGGGGGCGGCTCCATCACGGCCGCGCTCTTCCTGCAGCGGTTCGCCGGCGGACGGCGCTGGGCGCACCTGGACATCGCCGGGCCCGCCCGCTCGACGGCGGCCGCCCACGAGGTGCCCGAAGGCGCCACGGGCTTCGGCGCCCGGCTCCTGCTGCGCTGGCTCGACGACCTGCGCTGACGGGGCTCAGCGCTTGGCGGCGAGGAGCAGGCCGTCGCCCGTCGGGAGCATCGCCGGGACCAGTCGCTCGTCCTCGCGGATCGCGCGGGACACCTCCCGCAGGGCGGTGGTGACCTCGTCACGCCGGGCGGGATCGGGGACGCGGTCGTTGCCGAGCGCGTGCGCGATCGCCAGCACGCCGCCGGGGCGCAGGAGCCGCAGGGCCTGGGTGACGTGGTCGGCCAGGTCGAGCGGGTCGGCGTCGGCGAGCACGACGTCGTAGGCGCCGTCGGTCAGGCGGGGCAGCACCTCGGCGGCGCGTCCCGTGATGGTGCGGGCCCGGGTGGAGCGGACGCCCGCCTCGGCGAACGCCGCCTTCGCGGCCCGCTGGTGCTCGGCCTCGCTGTCGATGGTCGTCAGGACGCCGTCGGGCGCCATGCCGCGCAGGAGCCACAGGCCGGAGACCCCGGCGCCCGTACCGATCTCGACCACGGCGGTGGCGCGCGTCGCGGCGGCCACGAGCTGCAGCGCAGCCCCCGTCCCGGGGGACACGGCGCCGCAGCCGAGCTGCGCCGCCCGGTCCGTCGCGCGCAGCAGGGTCTCGTCGAGCGACCGGAAGTCCTCGCCGTGGGCCCAGCTGGCCGACTTGTCCGTGGCGATGGTGTCCTCCTGCGGTGCGTGCGGTCCGGCGCCGGTCGGCGAACATCGGACCCGTCGATGCTAGTGCGCGGCGGCCACCGGCACGTGACGAACCGCCGCGACGCGCGGCGTCCGGAGCCGGGAACACCGGGGACCGGCCGCTCGTTCCACGGAAGAGCGGGACGAGTGCGAGACTCGACCCGAGGCGGGGCGCGACGCGCCGGCGCCCACCACGACAGGAAGGCACGACCCGGTGCGACCGGTACTCCGCGGACGCCGCGGCAGCGGCGCCATCGGCGCGAGCGCTGTCGACACCGTCGACACCGCACCGGCACCGGCCGCCGGGGCCGAGGCGCCCTACCAGCCGCCCAGCTGGGAGCAGATCGTCGCCGAGCACTCCGGACGCGTCTACCGGCTCGCGTACCGCCTCACCGGCAACCAGCACGACGCCGAGGACCTCACGCAGGAGACGTTCGTCCGGGTCTTCCGCTCGCTGCACTCGTACTCGCCCGGCACCTTCGAGGGCTGGCTGCACCGCATCACCACGAACCTGTTCCTCGACCAGGTCCGCCGCAAGAAGCGGATCCGGATGGAGCCGCTGGGCGAGGAGACGAGCCACCTCGCCGGCAGGCTCGCGAGCCCAGCGGGGCCGGGGACGCCGGAGCGCGGCTACGAGCACGCGAACCTCGACCACGACGTCCAGCGCGCGCTCGACGCGCTGGCGCCCGACTTCCGCGCCGCCGTCGTGCTCTGCGACATCGAGGGCCTGTCGTACGAGGAGATCGCCGCGACCCTGGGCATCAAGCTGGGCACCGTGCGCTCGCGGATCCACCGCGCCCGTGCGCAGCTGCGCACGTCGCTGGCTCACCGTGCGCCGGACGCACCCTTCGCCGCGGAGGACCGGGGATGAGCCACCTCGGGTCGCGGTTGAGCGCGTACGTCGACGGGCAGCTGTCGCCCGACGACGTGGAGGAGGTGCTCACGCACGTCGCCGCGTGCCCGGAGTGCCACGACGAGCTCGCCGCGGCCCGCGCCGCCCGGCACCGGCTCGCGACGGCAGCGCACGTCCCCGTCGACCCCGCCCTGACCGCCCGGCTGCTGGCGCTCGGTGCCGCCGGCTGCGGCCAGCGCGCCCCCGACCGCGTGCGGGTCGACGTCGGGTCCTCCGTGCCGATGCCCGGGAGCCGTCCCGCGCGCATCCCCGCGGACTGCCTCCGGGGCGAGGTCGTGCGCGCGAAGAGCTCCACGCGCGTGCTCGTCGGCGCGGTCGGGGTCGGCATCGCGGCGGTCGCGCTCGTCGCCCTCGGCGTCCAGCCGCTCGTGGCACCGCCCGCCCACCCGGCGCACGCGCTGACCCTGCTCGGCCGCGCGTCGGCGTCGGCCCCTGCGCCGGACCTCGCGTCCGGGGGCGGGGAGTCGCCGGCCGTCGGCGGGTCGGACGGCGGGTCCGCGGCCGGGGCGGCGGCCGTCGTGTCCTGGTCCGGCGCCACGGACGACGCGACGGTGCCGACGGGTGCCGACGCCGTCCTGGCGTGGATGCAGGACGAGGGATGGACGGTCCCGAGCCAGTTCCCGGACGGGTACGACGTGTGCGCCGTGCGCGTCGGGGTGGACGGCACCGACGCCCTCGAGGTGGACCTCGCCGGCCCGGAGGGCACGATCGTCCTCACCGAGCAGCACGGCCGCCTCGACCGTGCGGCCGTGGCCGGCACGCCGCTCGTCGCCGTGGGTGACCGGGAGGTGCACCTCCTGTCGGACGCGCCGTGGCACGTCGTGTGGCAGTCGGGCGGCACGGTGGTCAGCGTGGTGGCGCAGGACCACTCCCCGGCGGTCGACCAGCTCGTGACCGCGTACCCCGACCGCGCCTACGACGACCGGGTGGCGGCGAGACTCGCGCGCGGCTGGGACGTGGTCGCGGGAACATGGGCACCGTGAGCACACCCGAGCCCGACCGCGGGCAGCCCGTGCCCGGCAGCGCCGACGAGCCGACCGGCGCCGCGGGGTCGACGCCGCCGGGCGACGCGGCCCCGGTGAACCCGTTCGCGCCGCCGTCGACCCACCGGACGCCGCAGGAGCACGCCGCGCCGAGCGCGGTCCCCGGCG
>NZ_JACEXH010000203.1:0-5267 GCF_014525465.1 Actinotalea sp. JY-7885
TCCACGGCGGGAGCCGTCACGGCGCGCGAGCGCCCGTCGGGCTCGAGGTCCGCCGCCAGCCCGAGCTCGTCGCGGATCCCCGTCCAGACCTGCGGGGGCGGCGGCACGAGCGCGTCACCGGGCGTCACGGCGCGCCCGACGGCGACCACCGCGGCCAGCTCGGCCACCGCGGCGGCGCACTCCTCGCACCGGGCGACGTGGGCGCGGACGGCCTCGCTCGCCGGCTCGCCGAGCGCGAGCAGCGCGAGGTCCTCCTCAGCGACGTGCTCCACCATCCACCTCCAACCGGTCGCGCAGGCGCAGCAGGCTGCGTCTGATGTGGCTCTTGACGGTCCCCAGGGGCAGGTCGAGCCGCTGGGCGATCTGGTCGTGCGTGAGGTCCTCCCAGAACGCGAGAGCCATGATGGTGCGTTGCGGCTCGCCGAGGCGCGTCAGCTCGTCCGCGACGGTGACGCGCTCCGCGACCGCCGCCGTCTCCGGCTCGGGCTCGGGGCCGGTGCGCGTCGCGACGGCGACCTCGTTGCGGCGGTCGCGGCCGCGCCGCGCGTGCACGTCGGCGACCGCGTTCCGCGCGATGCCGGTGAGCCACGCGGGCAGCGGCGAGCGGGCGGGGTCGAAGCCGCCCCGGCTGCGCCACGCGCTGACGAACACCTGCTGCGTGACGTCCTGCGCGTCGGCGTCGTCCCGGAGCGAGCGCAGGGCGAGCGTGTGGACGAAGGGCGCCCAGCGCCGGAACGCCTCCGCGAGCGCGGTCTCGTCGCCCCCGGCGAACGCGCGCCCCACGACGTCGTCCGCCCAGGAGGCGGGCGCGTGCAGCTGCGCGACGGGTGACGAGGACAGCGGAGCGCTCCTTCCTGCGAAGGGGGTGGGTCCGGGCCCGAGCCACAGGTGCGGGCCGTGCCCGGGTGGCGTCCCACCGGAGAACTCGACGGCGGAGGACATCAGCGGACGGGGTCGGCGGTGACGATGATGTTGTCCGAGTACCGGGAGGCCTCGCGCTGGAACGTACCACCGCACGTCACGAGCACCAGCCGGGCGGGGCCCTCGCGCGTGAAGACGGTGTCCCAGGCGGCGTCGTCCTTCGCGACGGAGGTCACCGAGGTCACGACGTAGGGCACGACGGCACCGTCGGCGAGGCTCACCTCGACGGTCGCGCCCGGGGCGAGGTCGCGCAGGCGGGCGAAGGGTCCCAGGCCGGCGGAGGCGACGGAGTCCACGTGCGCCGCGATGACGGCGGTGCCCTCGGGCTCGCCCGGCGCGGCCCCGTAGCGGTACCAGCCGGCGCGCTCGGCCAAGGGCGGGATCTCCATCTGGCCGTCGGCCTGCACGCCGACCGGGTCGACGGGAACGTCGATCTCCAGGGACGGGATGCGGACCGCGGTCGGGGCCGGGGCGTCCGGGACGGTCAGGGCCGAGAGGTCGGCGGACCGGACGGGGATGTCGGGCAGGGGCGCCGCGGGGGCCGCCGACGCCGGGGCGGAGGTGGCGGGGGCGGGCGTGAGCCCTTCGGCGTCCCCCGACGGCGCGGGCGCCGTGCACGCGCCGAGGAGGAGGAGGGCCGCGAGCGCGAGGGCCGTGCTGCGTGCGGTCATCTCGTCCTCCTGCCCCGCGCGTGGTGCTGGTGCTCGTGTGTCCGGCCGGTCAGGCCGAGCGTCCGGCCGCGCGGAGCGGCCGGACGAGAGAACCGGGCGCGGGTCCGGCGAAGCGGACCCGCGCCCGGCCTGATCGCGGCAGGTCAGTCCCGCGCGGTCGACGTCGCGTAGGCGCGACGCCCCAGCAGGACGGCCCCGCCCGCGGCGGTCAGCAGCGCCGCGCCGATCAGCCAGGGGGCGGACGACGTGGTGTCCGCCAGTCCGAGCTCGCCGGACGGGACGCCGGCGGGCGAGGAGTGCAGGCCCTCGATGGTCTGCACCGCGAGCTGCAGGTTGCCCGCGTCGAGCGAGCCCCACGCGTAGACGATCGTGCTGACGCCCTCGGTCACGGTGACGTCGGTCGGGCCGATGACGGGCGTCGTCGTGCCGGTCGCGGCGACGGCGGCCGAGATCGTGCCGGCCGGGAGGTCGAGTGACTGCTCGCCCGGGTTGGCGAGGTTCGTGATGACCGGCGAGCCGCCCGCCAGCACGTCGACGGCGGGTGCCGCGGCGTCGTGGCGGACCGTCAGCCGTCCCTGGCCGGCGGCCGTGGGCGTGAGGTCGTTGGTGTAGAGCGTCGCCGTCGGGGCGCCGGACGCGTCGAGGTGAGCGACGGCGGTGTAGTTCATGCCGCCCATGAGCGGCAGGTCGACGGGGCCGATGGCCGGGGCGCTCGCGTCGGCGGCGTCGGCCGCGGTGATCGCGACGCTGTACGTGCCGGCGGGCAGGTCCAGGGGCCCGGCGAGGTCCCCGGGCTGGAAGTCGTCGAGCGTGCGCTCGCCGTTGACCCAGACGTCGACGACCAGGTCGGGGACGCCGTGGAGCACCGAGAGCTGCGCGGTGTCGCTCGTGGCGGCGGCGGCCGGGAGCGCCGCCAGGACACTGAGTCCGAGTGCTGCGGTTCCGGCGAGGCCGGTGGCAAGTCGTGCGCGCATGATTCCTCCTGGGTCCTGCCCCGAGGGGCTGGGGAACTGCTTGACACCTGAACTACTGGCGCCGGGCAGCGTTCGGATGCAGGAGGCTTCAAGATCTTTCGGCGTGCGGTGCGGCCGGTGCCGTCGGCGCGGCGTCAGGCGCGCGCGGCCGCCGCGACGGCCGCGGCGAGGTCGTCCGGCCGCGACAGCATCGGCCAGTGCCCGGTGGGCAGGTCGACGTAGGTGACGTCGTGGCTCTCGGGCAGGTCCGTCGGCATGTGCCCCGCCGCCACGAGGTCCTGCAGCACCGGCGACGGGATGCTCGTGCAGACCACCGTGACGGGGACCGCGAGGCGGCGGGCGTCGCCCCGCCGGGCCGGGGCGTTGGCGACGCCCGCCGGGTGGGGCACCGCGCGGTTCTCGAGCTCGGCGCGCAGCGCGTCGTCCAGGCCCGTCGCGCTGCTGCCCTGCTCGGCGAGCTGCTCCCACGACGGCAGCGGGTGGTCGGCGCCGGACGCGTCCGGTGCGATCGCGTGGCCCGCGCTCAGCGGTCCGGCGTCGACGTAGACGACGCGCCGGACGCGGTCCGGGACCCGGTCCACCACGTGCTGGACCACCACGGCGCCGCCGCTGTGCCCCACCAGCACGACGTCGCCGTCGAGCGCGGCCACGAGGTCGAGCACGGCGTCGACGTGGTCGTCGAGCGTGAGGCCGGAGCGGTCGGCGTCGGCGCTCTCGAGGCCCGGCAGCGTGACGGCGTGCGGGACGAAGCCGGCGGCGCGCAGCCCCGGGACCACGCGGTCCCATGCCCACGCACCGAGCCAGAAGCCGGGGACGAGGACGACGTGGACGGCGGGCGCGGCCGCAGCGGGCGCAGGGGTGGGGAGAGTCATGGCACGAGTCTCGGGCCGCCTCGGTGACACCGGTCTGTCACCATTGCCGCGGGACCTGAGGAGGTGGCGTGAACCGGACCGAGCGCCTCTACGCCGTCGCCGAGGAGCTGCGCCGCGCCGGACCGGCCGGCACCTCCGGCCCGCGGCTCGCCTGCCTGCTCGAGGTCAGCGAGCGGACCGTCAAGCGCGACGTCTCTGCCCTCCAGCAGGCGGGGCTGCCCATCTGGGCGCAGGCCGGCCCGGGGGGCGGCTACGTGCTGGACAGCGTCGCCTCGCTCCCGCCCGTGAACTTCACGCCCGCGCAGGCCGTCGCCGTGGCGGTCGCGCTCGCGGCGCTCCCGCCGGGCAGCCCGTTCTCCGCCGACGGGGCCGCCGCGCGCGGCAAGGTCTTCGACGCCCTCGGACCGGGCGACCGGGAGCGCGCGGGCGAGCTCGCCGGCCGGATCTGGCTCGACGGCCGGGTGCCCGGGACGGGCGCGGACGAGCCGGTGGCGGCGCCGGCCGTGCTGCGCGCCGTCGAGGAGTCGCTCGGCCGGCACCTCGTGCTCGCGATCCGCTACCGGTCCGCGACGGGGGCCGTCACGCGCCGCCACGTCGAGCCGATCCTGCTCGCCCACGCGCGGGGCCGGTGGAACGTCATCGCCTGGGATCCGGACCGCGATGCCGTGCGCTGGTTCCGGCTCTCGCGCATCGAGCGGGCCGACGTGACGCGAGAGCCCTACGAGCCGCGCGCGGTCGACGTCGTGGGCGAGCCGCCCCCGGGCGCGGCCCCCGCGAGCACCGGCTGACGACCCGCCCTGGCCTCGCCGCGCGTCGGCCCCGGCGGAATGTGCGGAGCATGTGACGGGTGTGACCAGAGTGGCGCAGGTGACTCCCGTGGGCCCCACGGGTCCCACCAGCACCATGCTCCGCACCTTCGGGCAGGTGCGGTCAGAGCAGGCGGAACGGCACCTCGGGGTCGAGCACGGCCGCGACGTGGAGCGTCGCGTCGTGCACGCGCACGTCCGTGACCACGACGCCCGCCACCTTCGCCGCGAGGAGCCGGCGCGTGTCGACCGCGATGACCGGGTCGCTCGGGCCGGTGCGTACCTCGACCACGCCGTCCGGCAGGCCGGCCGCGCGCAGGCGCTCGCGGATCTTGTTCTCGACGAGCGGCATGAAGCGGTGCAGCGGGATCCCGCGGCTCTCCGCGGTGACCGCGAGCGTGACCACGCCGTCGGCCCAGCCCGTGAAGCGGGCCGTGATCGGGACCTCGCCGGCGAGCCCGCCGAGCAGGCGGCCCAGACCTCCGGAGCGGCCCATGACCTCCGCCGCGTCGACGCGCAGGCGCAGCGTCTCGCCGTCGGCGCGCAGGCCGTGGACGAACGGCGGCACGACGCCCTGCGTCGTGGCGAGCGTGAGCACCTCGTCGAGGGGGAGCTCGATCCGCACCAGTACCTCCTGGGTGTCTGCGACGGCGGTGGACAGGTGGTGGACGCCGCACGGTCGCTGCCGTCACCGTACGGGTGTCGGTGGCGCCCGGCACACTCGGCGCACGGTGTCGACAGGGGGATGCGTGAGCGGCAGGACGACGAGCGGCAGGGTAGCGAGCGCGACGGGGACGGGCGGCTGGGACCTCGACGAGGCGCGCCGCACCAAGGCCGAGGTGGCGGCCTACGTCCGCGAGCTCGCGGAGCGGCAGGTCGCCAGCAGCGCCGCGGGTCCGCGCGCCGGCGTCGCGCTCGGCCTCGCGCCGCAGCCCGACGGCGGCTACGGCCTCGCGGTGCGGTACCGCCTCGGGGTGCCCTCGGCGCGCATGGTCGCGCGGCGGGTGGTCGAGCAGGTCGGGC
>NZ_JACEXH010000204.1:0-5225 GCF_014525465.1 Actinotalea sp. JY-7885
GGCGCGCGCGCCGTCGGAGCGGGCCGCGCGGCCCGCGGCGTTGACCGCCTCGCGCACCGCCTCATGCTCCATGCCCAGCCAGCCGGCCAGCATGCGGGCGTACTCGGGCCGCAGCGCGGCGTCGCGGATGCCGGCGACCACCGGCGCCGACGCGCGCAGCGCGGCCACGCGGCCCTCGACCGTGTTCAGGTCGTGCGCGCGGATCGTGGAGCGGATGACGAACTCGAACAGCGGCTGCCGGCTCGCCACCAGCGCCTTCACCGCCTCGGGCCCGCGCGCGAGCCGCAGGTCGCAGGGGTCCATCCCGCTCGGCTCGACCGCGACGAACGTCTGCGCGTAGAAGCGCTGGTCCTCCGTGAACGCCCGCAGCGCCGCCTTCTGCCCGGCGGCGTCGCCGTCGAACGTGAAGATGATCTCCCCGCCCACCGAGGTGCCGGACGCCAGCTGCACCCCGGCCCCGGCCGCGCTGTCCCCGACCAGGCGCCGGACGACGCGCGCGTGGTCCGGCCCGAACGCCGTGCCGCACGTCGCGACGGCCGTGGGCACGCCGGACAGGTGCGCGGCCATGACGTCGGTGTAGCCCTCGACGACGACGACCTGCTTGGCCTTGGCGATCTCGCGCTTGGCCAGGTCGATCCCGTAGAGGACCTGGGCCTTCTTGTAGAGCGCCGTGTCGGGGCTGTTGAGGTACTTGGGCCCCTGGTCCTCCTCGAGGAGCTTGCGCGCGCCGAAGCCGACGACGTCGCCCGTGACGTCGCGGATGGGCCACACGAGCCGGCCGCGGAACCGGTCGTAGATGCCGCGGCCGCCCTGGCTCATGAGCCCCGACGCGACCAGCTCCGCCTCGGTGAACCCCTTGCCGCGCAGGTGGCGCAGCAGGTGGTCCCAGCCCTGCGGCGCGAAGCCGACGCCGAAGGTCTCGGCCGCCGACCGGTCGAAGCCCCGCTCCGCGAGGAAGGTGCGCCCGACGGCGGCGGCGGGCGTCAGGAGCTGCTCGACGTAGTAGGCCGCCGCGATGCGGTGCGCCTCGAGCAGCCGCTGCCGCCGCCCGGGCTCCTCGCCCGGCCTCGTCGGCCCGCCGTCCTCGTAGCGCAGCTGGATGCCGACCCGCCCGGCGAGGTGCTCGACGGCGTCCGCGAACCCCAGGCCGTCGATCTTCTGCAGGAAGGAGATGACGTCCCCGCCCTCGCCGCAGCCGAAGCAGTGCCACAACCCCACCTGGGGGCGGACGTGGAACGACGGCGAGCGCTCGTCGTGGAAGGGGCACAGGCCCTTCATGGAGCCGACGCCCGCGGACTTCAGCGTGACGTGCTCGCCGACGATCTCCTCGATGTGGGCGCGCTCGCGGACGGCGGCCACGTCCTCCTGCCTGATCCGTCCCGCCACGGCGCGAGTCTAGGTGCTCGGCCGCGAGCGGTCGTACGGCGGCCGGGAGACCTGGACTCCCGCCGCGGCCCGGAGGACCCTGGACCGTGAGGCATCGTGCACCGGCTCGAGGAGGAGCTCCGATGGTCCAGCACATCCCACCCGGCCAACCGTCCGTGACCGCGAACCTCGTCGTGCGCGACGGGCTCGCGATGCTCGACTTCTACCGGCGGGCCTTCGACGCCGAGATCCTGCTGCGCCTCGTCGCCGACGACGTGCTCATGTACTCGGAGGTGCGGATCGCCGGCACGGTCGTCACGGTGAGCGACGAGATGCCGGAGTTCGGCGTCGTGGCCCCGGACCCGCAGGGTGCCGTCCACGCGTCGTTCACGCTCTGGGTGCCCGACGCCGACGCGACCTTCGCCCGGGCGGTGGCGGCGGGCGCCACGCCCGTGAGCGAGCCGGCCGACCAGTTCCACGGTGACCGCACGGGCGTGCTGCGCGACCCGTCCGGGCACCGCTGGCTCATCGCGACGCACCTCGAGGACATGACCGAGGCCGAGATGGCCGCCCGCATGGCGCAGGTGATGGGACAGTGAGCCCGGGCTGACCGCGTCACCGGCGCTCACGCCGGTACAGCACCCGCGCCCACGCCCAGCCGGCGCCGCCGATGAGCGCGCACCACCCGAGGGCGAGCGCGAGCGTCGTCGCCGGCACCGCGGTGCCGTCCAGGAGGGCGCGCGTCGTCTCGATGATCGGCGTGAAGGGCTGGTACTCGGCGAACCACCGCACCCCCGACGGCATCGTCTCGACCGGGACGAAACCGCTGCCCAGGAACGGCAGCGCCGTGAGGAGCAGCGGGACGTTCGACGCCGTCTCCACCGACCGGGCGCTCAGGCCCAGGGCCACGCACAGCCAGCTCGTCGCGAACCCGACGACCGCCAGGAGGCCGACCAGCCCGAGGACGTCCAGCGGACCCACGGCCGGCCGGTGCCCGAGCGCCATCGCGAGGCCGAGCACCACCACGGCCGCGAGGAGGCCCTGCACGACGGTGCCCAGCACGGGCCCGCCGAGCACCGACCCGGGCGAGATGGCCATGGTCTTGAACCGCGCCATGATGCCGCTCGTGGCGTCCATCGCGGAGGTGATCGCCACGCTCTGCGCTGCCCCGACGACCGCGAAGAGCAGGACGGTCGGGGTGATGTAGTCGAGGTAGGCCGCCCGGCCGGCCGCGCCCGGGGTGACGCCCGGCGCCACGCCCGCCCCCAGGGCCCCGCCGAAGACGAACACGAACAGCAGCAGCACGGCCACGGGCCCGCCCACGGTGAACGCGGTCAGGCCGGGGTAGCGGACCGCGCGCAGCAGGTTCCGCCGGAGCATGGTCACGGTGTCGGCCCACGGGCGGGCGGCCGCGGTGCGCGGCACGGTGGTGGTGGTCATGATGCCGATCCCCTCGTCGACGTGTCGGTGGGCTCCTGCGCCGGCGGCTCCGTCAGCCGCAGGAAGACGTCGTCGAGCGAGCCGGCGTCGTGCGTGGCCTTGAGCTCGGCGGGGGTGCCCTCGGCGACGATGCGGCCCCGGTCGAGCACGGCGACGCGGTCGGCGAGCCGGTCCGCCTCCTCGAGGTACTGCGTGGTCAGGAGCACCGTGGTGCCCCGGGCCACGAGGGCGCGCACCTCGTCCCACAGGGCGCGCCTGCTGCGGGGGTCCAGGCCGCTGGTCGGCTCGTCGAGGAAGACCACCGCGGGCCTGCCGACGAGCGTCATCGCGAGGTCGAGCCGGCGCCGCATCCCGCCGGACCACGTCGAGACCGGCGCACGGACGGCGTCGCCCAGGCCGAGCCCTGCCGCCAGCGCGTCGGCGCGCTCGCGCCCGCCCCGCCGGCCCAGGTGGTGCAGCGACGCCATGAGCCGCAGGTTCTCCACGCCCGTGAGCAGGTCGTCCACCGCCGACATCTGGCCCGTGACGCCGATGGCGGCGCGCACGGCGCCCGCCTGTGCGACGACGTCGAAGCCTGCGACCCGGGCGGTGCCGGAGTCGAGGCGCAGCAGCGTGGACAGGATGCCCACGGTGGTCGTCTTGCCCGCGCCGTTCGGCCCGAGCAGCGCGGTGATCGTGCCGGCGCGGACGGCGAGGTCGACGCCGTCCAGCACGGGCCGGTCGCCGAACGCCTTGCGCAGGCCCCGCACGTCGATCGCCAGGTCCTCGGTCATGGTGCTCCCCCCTCGATCTGGTCCGTCAGGGACGGCGGACGATGACGTCGCCGTAGCTCGTGCTGGCGCGGATCTCCGCCGTCAGCTCCTCGGCCGCGGGGCCCTCGCCGGGCCGCAGCTCGTTGCGGACGGTCCCGTGCTGCGAGGCGACCTCCAGCCAGGCGGCGGTGCCCTGCGGGACGCCGACCTCGATCGAGCCGTACGACGTCGACAGGGTCGCCGTCCCCTGCTCGACGCGTTCGACGCGGATCCCGCCGTAGGCGGCCGTGGCGGTGACGGTGCCGCGGACGCGCCCGACGACGACCTCCGCGTGCGCCCCGGACACCTCCAGCGAGCCGACGACGGACCCGACGGTCGTGGTGCCGTTGCCGGCGCGGATCGTGCCGTCGCCCACCAGCTCCGCGAGGCGCACCGAGCCGGCGCTCGCCCGGACTGCGACCGGCCCCGTGGCCCGCCGGACGACGACGGCGCCGGCCGAGACCGTGAGCGTGAGGCGGCCCGCCTCCTCGACGCGGGCGTCACCGGCGGTGACGGTCATCTCGACCGTGCCGAGGCGCCCCTCGGCGTAGAGGCTGCCCGCCCGGCCGCTGAGGTCGGAGCCGGTGGGCAGCTCCACGGTGACGGTCATGCTCCCGCTGCCGAACGGCACGTACTGCTTCCAGGTCGGCGGGCCGGAGACGGTCACCGCGTCGCCGTCGCGCCCGACGCGCACGTCCTGCGCGCCGCGCACGTCACCGGGCTTGGCCGGGTCGGTCGGCAGGACGGTGACGACGACGTCGTCCCGCTCCCCCGCGACGACGTGCAGGGTGCTTCCGGGCGGCAGGTCCACCACCAGCGGGACGGGCACGTCGGTCGGGAACGTGGGCATGACGACTCCAGGCGGTCGGTCAGCGGGTACGCGGGTGAGGGACGAGGCGGGGGGCTGGCGCGCGCTCAGCGCACCCAGCCCGTGAGGCGGCTCGCGCCACGCGGCGTCGAGGACGCCTGCTGCGTGGCGGGAGCGGCGGACGACTCGAGGGCGGTGGCGACCGCCCGGACGAGCCACGTATTGACCGAGATGCCGTCGCGTGCGGCGGCCACCTCGACCTGTGCCTTGAGGTGGTCCGGGAGCCGCAGGGTGGTGCGCGTGGTGGAGCCGGCGTCCGGGGCGTCGCCGTCCGGCGCGGACGCGACGACGGGAGGGGGCGCCGCGGGCACGGTCGCGGCGGGCGGGGTGACGACCAGCTCGGGCGCGCCCCCGCGCAGCCGCACATCGACCGACCCCGGCGCGATCTCGGCGGTGATCTCCCCCGCCGCCGCCGAGAGGACGTCCAGCAGGACGAGGCGCACCGCCGCGTCCAGCGGCGCGGTCAGCCGCTCCGCGAGCCGGCGCGCGTCGTCCCCGCCCGCGCCCGCCGCGACGACCAGGCGGTGCTGGAGGTCGTCGACGTAGGGCGTGAGGTCCATGACGTCATAGTGACACCACTATGGTGTCACCACAAGACCTCATGACGCCACGGGGTCCAGGTCGCTCGTGAACCGGCGCGGCTTGCGCCCGCCGAAGGCCCCTGGCCCGTCGACGACGTCGAGCCGCACGTCGCGGTCGAGCAGGCGCCCGACGGCGGTCGCCGCCGCGCGCGCGGCCGCCTCCCCCGCGGCCGTGCGGCC
>NZ_JACEXH010000205.1:0-5190 GCF_014525465.1 Actinotalea sp. JY-7885
GCCCAGGAGCACGGCGTGCGCCTCGTGCTCGAGGCGCTGCACCCGATGTTCGCCGCGGACCGCGCGGTGATCTCGACCCTCGGCCAGGCGCTCGACCTGGCGGAGCCCTTCCCCGCCGAGACGGTCGGCGTCGTCGTGGACACCTACCACGTGTGGTGGGACCCGGACCTCGAGCGCCAGATCGCCCGCGCCGGCGCGGAGGGCCGCATCGCCGGCTACCAGGTGTGCGACTTCCTGCTCCCCCTCGCCGACGACGCCCTGCTCTCGCGCGGGTACATGGGCGACGGCTTCGTCGACTTCGCCACGATCACGCGCTGGGTCGGGCAGGCCGGGTACACCGGCGACGTCGAGGTCGAGATCTTCAACCAGGCGATCTGGGACCAGCCCGGGGACGACGTCGTCGCGACGGTCGCCGAGCGGTACCGGCGCCACGTCCTGCCGTTCCTCTGACAGCGCGCTGACCTGCGGCGTCACGCCGCATGCCGAGGGCACCCGTGTGTACGTCGAGCCGCAGACCTCGGCCGTGCGGCCGACCGGCGTCGCTCAGCCCGCGAGCGCCGCGCGCAGGAAGGCGATGTCCTCGGCCTGACGCTCCGCCGGCGTCTCGACGACGGCGTCGCAGCCGGCCTCCCGCACGACGTGCGCGATGAGCTCGGCGGGGATGGTCCCCGTCGCGAAGTTGGCGTGGCGGTCGCGGCTGGAGCCGAACTCGTCGCGCGAGCTGTTGGCGTGCACGAGGTCGATGCGCCCGGTGATGGCCTTGACCCGGTCGACGATGGTCTCGAGGTCTTCCCCGGCCGCCCACGCGTGGCAGGTGTCGAGGCAGAAGCCGACGTCGTACCCGCCGATCGCGTCCCACAACATGGCGATGCGGTCGAGCGTGCGCGCGCACGCGTTCTCGCCGCCGGCGGTGTTCTCCACCAGGACGAGCACCGGGAAGGTCGCCCGCTCGAAGGTCTTGCGCCAGTTGTCGACGCCGACGGCGATGTCGTCGCCGTCGCCCACGTGACCGCCGTGGACGATCAGGCCCTTGCCCCCGAGCGCGGCCGCCGCCGCGGCGTGCTCGGCGATCATCTTGCGGCTCGGGATCCGGATCTTGTTGTTCGTCGACGCGACGTTGACCAGGTACGGCGCGTGCGCGTAGACGCCCAGGCCGGACCCGACGACGTCGGCCGCGTCCTCGCGCGGGACGGGCTTCTTCCACCCCTGCGGGTCCGCGAGGAAGAACTGGACCGCCTCCGCGCCCACCTCGGCCGCGGCCGCGACCGGGTCCCCGTCCCGCACGTGCGCTCCGATCAGTGCCATGCCGCCAGGCTAGACGAGCCCACCCGCCGCCCCCACCCCCGGGTGGTCGAGGCCTCGGGGACGACCGGCCGGACGGCAGGTCGGACGGGAGGTCAGACGGCGGCGGCCGCCGCGGCGCCGGCGCGGACGAGGTCCGGCAGGGCCGCGACCAGCGACTCCGGAGTCGGCACCGGCGCGTCCGGGTCGTCCTCGAGGTGGCCCAGCACGATGCCGGCCAGCGCGAGCACGGGGACCGACCAGTCGGCCGTGCGCGTCGAGCCGTAGGGAGCCAGCGCCCGGGTGTCGTGGATGAGCGCCGGGTCGGCCAGCCCTGCGACGACGAACCCGTTGGTCGCCGCACTGATGGTGCGCGCGACGACGTCGTACCCCTCGTCACCCGCGAGCGGCGGCACCAGGCGACGGGCGAACAGGTGCGCGGCCCCCGCGATGATGGCCCGGCCCCGTGCCACGGCGCGGCGCTCGCTGCGCACGAGCGCCTCCGCAAGCGCCGTCCGCAGCTCCTCCGAGGGCACCCCGAGGAAGGCCGCCCGCAGCGCGAGGTACGTCTGGAACTGCGGGGACGCGAAGGTCGCGCCGACGTCGGCGGCGAAGGCCAGGCGCAGCAGCTCGACGAAGAGGTCGTGCCGGCCGGCCGCCGTCGTCAGGTCGGACCACCCCGGGCTCAGGAGCGGCGCCGCCTCGGCCTGCACCTGTTCGCCGATGTGGGGCAGCTCGCTCCCGCGTGCGAGCTGGAGCAGGACGTCGTCGAGGAACGCCTCACGGCTCGGCCAGCGCCGGTAGGCCGACGTGCGCGAGACGTCCGCCGCGCGGATGACCTCCTCGAAGCGCAGCCCGTCGAGGCCGACGGTGATGCCCTGGTCGGCGAGCACGTCGAGTGCGGCGGCGAGCACGCGCTGCTCGGTCTCGGCGTCGCTCATGCGGGGTCGCCGAGCTCGGGTGGGACGTTGACGCGGTGCAGCCACGGTTCTACCTTTGGGACATGGGATACCAAGTGTCAACGCAACGCGGGCGATCGTGATGCCCGCCCACGTCGTCATCGGTCATGCGGCCGCCATCGTCGCACCTCTCGCCGCGCTGCTGGCGCTCGTCTACGCGCTGGTCCCGGCCGCCCGTCACCGCACCCGCATCGCGCTCGTCGTCGTCGCGGCCGTGGCGCTCGCCCTGTGCGCGTGGGCCGGCGACGCGGGCGGCGACCTGCTGGACCGGCTCACGGCGACCGCGCCGCAGCCGCTGCCGGCCGAGGTCCAGGAGCACGCCAAGGGCTCGGACGCCCTGACGGTCTCGGCGTTCCTCATGCTGACCGTCGCTGCCTGGAGCGTGTGGCGACCGCTCCGCCCCGGGCGACCCGGCGCCCGGTCGGCGCGCGTCGCGCGGGTGCTTCTCGTCCTGAGCGCCGCGGCAGTCCTCCTGACCACCGTCACGGTGCTCGTCGCCGCGATGGCCGCGGTGTGGGCGACGCAGCCCGGGTGGCAGTGATGCGCGGCATCCTGCCGGGGGACGTGACCCGGTGGATGTACCGGAGCGGGCGGCCGAACTGGCTCGCGCGGCCCATGAACACGCTGGCCGCGTGGCAGTACCGGCACGGCGTCCTCACGTTCGGCGGCCGCGGCGTCACCCTCGACGTCCGCGGGCGCACGTCGGGACGCGTCGTGTCGCTGCCGCTGGTGCTCGTCCGGCACGAGGGCGAGCGGTACCTCGTCTCGATGCTCGGACCCGACGTCCAGTGGCTGCGCAACGTGCGCGCCGACGGCGGCCGGGCCGTCCTGCACGCGCCGCGTCCCGAGCCCGTGCTGCTCACCGAGGTCCCGGCCGAGGACCGTGCCCCGATCCTGCGTCGCTACGTCGAGCTGGCTCCCGGCGGCCGCCCGCACATCCCCGTGCCGGTGGGCGCCCCGGTCGAGCACTTCGCCGCCGTCGCCGAGCGCCACCCCGTCCTGCGCGTCGACCGCCGACAGGCACCCTGACCTTGCCGACATCCGGCGCGAGGTGGCCGCTCGGGGTGCCCGCAGCACCCGAGCGGCCGTGACCCGTCGCCGCTGCGCCTCGCAATGCGCGGAGCGTGGTGCTCGTGGGGCGGTCGGGTCAGAGGAGGCCGGGCGCCAGGGTGGGGAGGAGGCCGGCGAAGCGCTCGCCGATGTGGCGCTGGCCTGCGGCGTCGGGGTGCAGGCGGTCCGGCAGCGGCATCGCGTCGCTCTCGGCCGGGCCGAACAGCTCACGCCCGTCGAGATACGTCAGGTTCGGGTCCTCGGCGGCGCGCCGCCGCACCACCGCCGCGAGCACCTCACGGATCACGCGCAGGCTCAGCTTGCCCTCGGTGAGCTCCTCGGGCCGGCCCGTCGTGCGGAACACCGGCGCGCTCGCGGGCGAGGCCGGGTCGATCGACGTCGGGCCCGGGCGGTCCTCGACGATCGGGCACAGGATCGGCGAGATGACGACCACCGGCGTCGTCGGGTGCCCCTCGCGGATCGTGTCCAGGAACCCCTCGACGGCCGGGACGAAGGCGCGGCGGCGCATCACGTCGTGGTTGACCACGTTGATGCCCAGCTTGAGCGTGATCAGGTCGGCGGGCTGGTCCCGGATCGCACGCGCGACGAACGGGTCGAGCACCGCGTTGCCGGAGAACCCGAGGTTGACCAGGTCCAGGCCGAGCGCGCGTGCGGCGACGGCGACCCAGGTGCCCGTCGGGCGGTCCGCCGACGCGCCGTGGCTGATCGAGCTGCCGTGGTGGACCCAGCGGGGACCGGGCGCCGGGCGGGGCGGCGCGACGTCGCCGTCGGCCCGGAGCGCGACGAGCGTCACCACCTCCCCGAACGCGGGCCACACCTCGACCTCCGAGGCGCCGGGCGGGAGCTCGAACGCGAGCGTCACGACGGGCGCCGGGGTCCACGTCGCCCGGCGCGTGGCGTAGTCCATCTCGACCAGCCCGTGGCCCCCGCCCGGCACCACCGTGGCGACGACGTCGCCGTCGGCCACGGCCTCCCACGGCTGCGCCGGCGGGACCACGCCGGGCTCGCCGGACGGGCGGTTGACCGAGAGCGTGCGCCGCAGCCGGACGTCGAGCTCGAGCCGTCGCGCCGTGGTGCGCAGCGCCAGGCGCGCGCCCGACGGCTGCTCCTGGGTCATGCGCAGGAAGTCGTCCGGGAGCTGGGCCCGCGCGGCGGCGGGCAGGCGGTGCAGCCGCAGCCCCTCGGCCGTCGGCTCCACCTCCGCGACGCCCCGGATCTCGACCGGTCCGCCGACGAGCGGCACGTCGCGCAGTCCCATGGTCAGGAGTAGATCAGTGGACGTTGCCGTGCTCGCGGAACTCGCGCCAGACGTTCTCGAAGAAGTCGTCGTCCTCGGGCACGGGCCGGCGCGGGCGCCACCGCAGCGTCGTCGTGCCCTCCTCGCCCGCGCCGCCGTCGGGCGACCACGCCGCCTCCTGCACCTCGCCGTCGAGCACACCGCCGTCGAGCCGGAACCGGAAGATCTCCGGCAGGTCGAGCTCGGCGTCGGCGTCGGGCCCGTGGCCGCGCCGCGGCAGGGACCCCTCGGGGTCGGTGTAGAGGACCGACCCGCGCGAGCGCCCGCCGTGCTCGACGTAGTCGACCATCGCGTGCAGGTAGACGTAGGCCGTCGTGAGGATGTCGCGGACCAGGAAGGTGCGGTTGACCGCGCGGCGCGAGCCGCCGTCCGCGACGACGACGTCGGAGTACGCCGCGAGCCACGCCGTGACCTGCGCGAGCGCCTCGCGGACCGAGTCCGGCGAGCGCACCGGCCCGGCCTTCGCGCTCATGAGCACGCCGACGTCGCGCAGCAGGTCACCCGTGTTGTCCGGCGCGCCCGACGCCGCCCGCGCCGTGGCCCGCGCGACCAGGTCGTGCGCGCCCGCGACGGCGGCCGCGG
>NZ_JACEXH010000206.1:0-5165 GCF_014525465.1 Actinotalea sp. JY-7885
TGGTGAGCCGGCTCCGGGTGCGGCGTCGACGGGTGCTCCGGCCGGTGGCGGCTCCGCGGGCGCAGGGGCGGCCGGCGCGGCGGCGTCGTCGGGCCCCGGGCCTGTCGCGCCCGCCGTCCCGCTCGAGTGGGTCGCCGAGGTGTGGGTGGACCCGGACTGGTACGCGGAGCAGGACCAGGCCGACCAGCCGTGCCCGTCGCCGGGCCTGCCGACGACGGTGCCGCTGACGGTCCGGTCGCTCCTCGTGGGTCGCGTCTCGCGCAGCCGGAACATCCACCCGGAGATCGACTGCGGCACCGACGCGGCCGTGAGCCGCCGCCAGGCGCAGCTCACCACCGACGGGTCGCGCTGGTTCGTGGAGGACCTCCAGTCCTCCAACGGCACGTACGTCGGCTCGGCGGGCGGCCCGCTCCCGACGCAGGCCCTGGTGCCGGGTCAGCGGCGCGAGCTCGCCGAGGACGACCGCGTCTACGTCGGGGCGTGGACCCGCATCGTCATCCGCAGGGCCACCCCGGAGGAGCGCACCGCCTGACGCCCCGAGCGCGGAGCGTCGTGGCGAGACACACCGGCGTGTCCGGGCACCACGCTCCACACGGGCGCACCCACCACGCCACCACCGCACCACCCCATCAGCGCGGAGCGTCGTGGCGAGACACACCGGCGTGTCCGGGCACCACGCTCCACACGGGCGCACCCCACCACCGCACCACCGCACCAGCCCATCAGTGCGGAGCGTCGTGGCGAGACACACCGGCGTGTCCGGGCACCACGCTCCGCGCTGCGGTGCCGGTGCCGGTGTTGGTGCCGGTGTTGGTGATGGGTGGGCGTCAGGGGGGCCCGGGGTCGCCCGGATCCGCCGGGCGGGCCAGCCACGCGAGCGCGCCGTGGGCCGCCGCGACGCCCGTGCTGAACGACGCCTGGAGCAGGTAGCCGCCGGTCGGGGCCTCCCAGTCGAGCATCTCGCCGGCGACGAACGTGCCCGGCAGCCGCCGCAGCATCAGCGACTCGTCGACCTCCGACCACGCGACCCCACCGGCCGACGAGATGGCACGGTCGATGGGCATCGTCCCCGTGACCGCGACGGGCACGGCCTTGACCAGCGCTGCCACGGCCGCCGGGTCACTGGGCAGGGCGCCGCCCACGGACTCGCGGAGCAGGGCCGCCGCCACCGGGTCCAGCCCGAGCGCGCGCCGCAGCGCCGTGGCCGTGGAGTCCTTGGGCCGACGCCGACCCCAGCGCTCCGCCAGCTGGGTGGCGCTGCGGTCGGGGCGGAGGTCGACCTCGAGCACGCAGCGCCCGTCGGCGTCGAGCGCGTCGCGCACGGCGGCGCCGATCGCGTACACCGGGCCACCCTCGATCCCGCTGCGGGTCAGCATCGCGTCACCGCGCGCCGTCGCGCCGGACCGCCCCCGCACCGACACCTGCACGTTCTTCACCGGCGACCCGGCGCACCGGTCGGCGAAGCCGGGCGACCAGACCACGCACAGCCCGACGTTGGCCGCGCGCAGCGGCGTCACCGCGACGCCCCGCTCGGCGAAGGGGCCGACCCAGCCGCCGTCCGCACCGAGTCGCGGCCAGGACGCCCCGCCCAGGGCGAAGAGCGTGACGTCGGCGGCGGCCACCTCGGTCACCGTGCCGTCGGGGGCGACGAGCCGGAGCCCGTCCCCGTCGGTCCACCCGGTCCAGCGCCGGCGCCGCTCGATGCGCACCCCGAGGTCGGCCAGCCGCGCCAGCCAGGCCCGGACCAGCGGCGTCGCACGAAAGGAGCGCGGGAACACGCGCCCGCTCGACCCGACGAAGGTCTCCTCGCCGAGCCCGGCGCACCACGCGCGCAGGTCCTGGGGACCGAACGCCTCGAGCATCGGGCGCAGGCGGTCCGCGGCCGCGCCGTAGCGGGCCACGAACCGCTCGGCGGGCTCGGTGTGGGTGAGGTTGAGCCCGCCGTGACCGGCCAGCATGAACTTGCGCGCCACCGACGGCATCGCGTCGTACACCGTGACGGCCACCCCCGCCTCCGCGAGGCGCTCGGCGGCGATCAGCCCGGCCGGCCCCCCGCCGACGACGGTCGCGGTCCTGCCCCGGACGACGTCGGCCGCGGTCACCGGGGTGTCCGCACGGGTGCGACGCGGGAGGGCATCCCGCGACGGTAGTCGAGGCCGGCGCCGCCGTGCCCCGCCGCCCGGCCCGACGGCGAGCTCGGCGAGCCCCCGGAGGTCCGCGGCGGCGGTGTGGGAGCCTACGGGGCGTGCGACACGGATCGAGGGTGCCCCTGCCGGGCCGGACGCGAGCCCGACGACGTCGTCGGGGCCCGGTGCTCGCGCCGCTCGCGGTGACGCTGCTCGCCCTCGCGGCGGGCTGCGCGGCGTCCGACCCACCGTCCGGTCCACCGCCGGAGCACGAGATCCCCTCGCTCGGGCCCGACCAGGTCTGGGTCGTCGCGATCTCCGACCCCCGCGGCGACCTGGGCGACTGCGCGCAGGACGCGGCCGTCGCACAGGCCCTCATGACGACGGACGAGCCGGCCTCGCACATCTCGATGGTGCTCGTCGCCGAGGCGACACAGGCCGACGTCGAGCGCGTCCTGACGTGCGTCGACGACGCACTGACGAGCGGCGACGTGACCGTCACCACCACGCCGGGCTGACCGCTTCGCGGCGGGACCGCCTAGACTGGCAGCGCTAAGTGGGCAGTTCCGTGTGTGGGGTCGGGCGCACGGGTACTCGACGTACCCGGAGACACCCCACATGACGCAGGACCTTCAGACCTCACCCCCGCGCGCCACGCGCGCCGCCTCGGACCGCCCCTCGCTCGTCCGGGCGGGTGGCCTCCCCTTCCTCACGACGGCGCTCCTCGGACGCCTCCCGTCGTCGACGATCCAGCTCGGGCTGCTGATGTTCGTGGCCGCGTCCGGCCTCGGGGTCGGCCTCGGCGGGCTCACGGTGGCCGCGGTCGGCGTCGGCACCGCGATCGGGGCACCGCTCGTCGGCCGCTCGGTCGACCGCTGGGGACCGTTCCCCGTCGTCGTCGCGGCGACGGCCGTGCAGGTCAGCGCGCTGCTCGGGGTGCTGGCCGCGACCTCGACCCACGCCCCGACGTGGCTGCTCATCGTGAGCGCCGGACTGGTCGGCGCCGCGAACCCCCAGGTCGGCTCGATCGCGCGGTCGCGCTGGTCGCACCTCGCGCGCCGCACCGGGCGCCCGGACCTCGTGCACCGGGCACTCGGCTACGAGGTGGCCGCGGACGAGGTCGGGTTCGTCGTCGGCCCCGTCGCCGCGAGCCTGCTCGTCGCGTTCCTCGGACCGGTGCCGGCGCTGTGGGTGCTGATCGGCTTCGCGCTCCTGGGCCAGGGGGCGTTCGCCGTCCACCTGCGCGGCGACCGCGCCTCCTGGGTCTCGCGCGCGACGACGTCGGCGGGCCTCCTGCCCGGCGCCGGCCAGCGCCTGCGCCTCGCCCCGCTCGTCGCGCCCCTGCTCGCGTGCCTCGCGGTCGGCATGGCGTTCGGGTCGACCCAGACCGGGCTGACCGCCGTCAACGAGCTGCGCGGCACGGAGGCACTGACCGGCGTCATCTACGGCTGCGCGGGCCTCGGCAGCGGGATCGCGAGCCTGGCGGTGACGCGCTTCGCCCGTCGGTTCGGGCTCGGCGCGCGCGTCGTCGTCGGCGGGGCCGCGGTGCTGCTCGGTGCGCTCGGTCTCGGGACGCTGCCGGGCGCCCTCGGCGCCGCCGCCTACGCCACCCTGCTCGGGCTCGGCGCGGGGACGCTCCTGGTCAGCAGCTACTCACGCGGCGAGGCCGTCGCGCCGCCGCGCCTCGTCGCCTCGACCATGACCCTGCTCGCGACAGCGCTCGTGCTCGGGGTCTCGGCCGGTGCGGCACTCAGCGGCGTGCTCGCCGCCACGCCCGCGTACGCGTTCGTGCCGGCGGCCGCGGCCGGCGTCCTCGGGATCGTCACGGGCCTGGCCCTCCGCAACCACCGCGACCGAACCCAGGCCTGAGCCCCGCCGGCCACGACCGACCTCCGCCCGCTGAGCACGTCCGTTCCACGCCACTGCGTCCTGCGCAGCCGACGTGGTGGCGTGGAACGGACGTGCTCGCCCAGGGGTCGGGCGGGCGGGGGGCGTCAGCCCCAGACCAGGCCCTGGCCCGGCTCCTGGAGGACGGCGGCGACGTCGGCAAGGAAGCGCGAGCCGAGCGCGCCGTCGACCAGGCGGTGGTCGAACGACAGCGCGAGCTGCGTCACGTGGCGCTTGCGGATCTTGCCCTTGTGCACCCACGGCTGCTCGCGGATCGCGCCGAACGCGAGGATCGCGGACTCGCCGGGGTTGAGGATGGGCGTGCCGGAGTCGATGCCGAAGACGCCGACGTTGGTGATCGTGATGGTGCCGTCGGCCATGTCGGCGGGCTGCGTCCGGCCGGCGCGCGCGGTCGACGTCAGGTCCGCGAGCGCGACCGCCAGCCCGTGCAGGTCCAGCCGGTGCGCGTCCTTGATGTTGGGCACGATCAGCCCGCGGGGCGTCTGGGCCGCGATCCCCAGGTTGACGTAGTGCTTGTAGACGATCTCCTGCGCCTCGTCGTCCCAGGACGCGTTGATCTCCGGGTGGCGCCGCACCGCGAGCAGCACCGCCTTCATGGCCACGAGCAGCGGCGTCACCCGCACGTCCGCGAACTCGCGGTCGTCGCGCAGGCGGGCGACCAGGCGCATCGTCTTGGTGACGTCGACCGTGTGGAACACCGACACGTGCGGGGCGGTGAACGCGCTCGCGACCATCACCTCGGCCGTGCGCTTGCGCACCGAGCGCACCGGGACGCGCGTGGCCCGTCCGTCCGGGGTCACCGTGCCCGACGCGAGCCACGGCTGGTCGTCCGCCGGGTACGTCACCAGCGGCTGCACCTGGTTGGCCTGCGAGCGCGCGATCACGTCCTCGCGCGTGACGATCCCGCCCGGACCGGTCGGGCGCACCGTCGCGAGGTCCACGTTCAGGTCGCGCGCGAGTTTGCGGACGGGCGGCTTGGCCAGGATCTGGCGCGACTGCTCCGTGCGCTCGGCGGCCGACGGCGGCACGGGCGCCGACGCCGGCTCCGGCGCGGTCCGGCGCGCACGCCGGGTCGCGCTCTGCCCGCTGACGCCGTAGCCGACGAGGACCGCCCCGCTCGCGCCGTCGTCG
>NZ_JACEXH010000207.1:0-5140 GCF_014525465.1 Actinotalea sp. JY-7885
CGTGCCGGGCAGACTGCCCGGCATGACCGTGCTGCGCTCGCTCCTGCTGTTCGCCGTCGCCGCGCTGGCCGAGATCGGCGGCGCCTGGCTCGTCTGGCAGGGCGTGCGCGAGCACCGCGGCGTCCTGTGGATCGGCGCGGGCGTCGTCGCCCTGGGGCTGTACGGCTTCGTGGCGACGCTGCAGCCGGACGCGAGCTTCGGGCGCATCCTCGCGGCCTACGGCGGCATCTTCGTCGCGGGCTCGCTCGCCTGGGGCGTCGTGGTCGACAGGTTCCAGCCGGACCGGTGGGACGTCGTCGGCGCGGCGATCTGCCTGCTGGGCGTGGCCGTGATCATGTACGCGCCGCGCGGCTGACCACGAGCTAGGCGGCGACGTCCGGGCGGGCCGCACGCCGTCGCCGCCACTGGCGCCAGGCGTCCGTCGACCACAGGGCCCAGACGACCAGGAGCGGCTGGAAGACGAGGCGGACGGCGCGCTTGAGGTCCGTGTCGAGGCCGAAGGCGTCGGTGCGCGTCGCGAGCTGCGAGAGGTTCCCGGGGAACACGGCGACGAAGAACGCCGCGACGACCCAGCCGACCGTCGTGCGCCGCCGCCGGGCGAGGACCAGTGCCGCGCCCATCGCGAGCTCGACGTAGCCGGAGACGCTCACGACGGCCTCGCGCGCCGGGAAGAACGGGGGCACCTGAGCGAGGAACTCGTCGGGGTTGCGCAGGTGGCCGGTGCCGGCCACCAGGAGCGCGGCACCCAGGCCCAGGCGCCCGAGCGTGCGCGGGACGGAGGACGACGGCGCGGGATCGGTCATGCCTGAGGTTAGGTCGGCCGGTCGCAGCACGCACCCGCCGGGACTCAGGGCAGCGCGACCACGGACCCCACCGGGACCCGCACGAACGGGACGCCGGTCCCGGGCCCGCTCTGCCCGAGGAAGCCGCTGACCATCTTCTGCCCGACGTCGTCGTTCAGGCCCGCGTCGTGCACGCCGATGGCGCGTCCCGGCCGGACCTCGCGGATCCAGTCCACGAGGTCGGCCAGGCGGGTCCACGGCGCGAAGAGCGGGACGAGCAGCACGTCGACCGGCACGTCGGGGACCGTGAGCGCGTCGCCGGGGTGGAACACCGAGACGCCGCCGGCGCTGACGACGAAGCCCACGTTCGGCGGCGCCGGGACGTCGGGGTGGATCGGCGCGTGCTCGGCGCCGACCACGCGCACGTCGAACCCCGGGACGGCGAAGGCGTCGCCGTGCTGGACGACGTGCACCCGCCCCGGCGCGTCCAGCTGCTGCGCCACGGGCGTCGTCGTCCAGACCTCGAGCGCGGAATCGGCCGAGAGCGCGGCGCGCAGCCGTTCGACGTCGACATGGTCGGCGTGGCCGTGCGTCACGAGCACGGCGTGCGTCGTGCCGATGACGTCCGCGGACCCGAAGGTCCCCGGGTCCAGGACGACGCGCTCTCCCGCGTGGTCCAGGGCGATGCACGAGTGGACGTGCTTGACGAGCTGCATGGCATCCTCCGGGCTCACCGTGGCCGGACCGGCCCTCGGTGCCACGGTAGCCACGTCGCCCGGGTGGGGCGCGGCTCAGAGGGTGCTGACCAGCAGCGAGACGGCGAGGGCGAGCATCACGAGCGCGATGACGCCGTCCAGCACGCGCCAGGCCCGCGGCCTGGCGAACACCGGTCGCAGCAGGGCGGCCCCGTAGCCGAGGGCCGTGAACCACAGCACGCTGCCCAGCGCGGCCCCGGCCGCGAACCACCACTGCCGTCCCGGGTGGCCCTGCGCGACCACGCCGAGCAGCACGACGGTGTCGAGGTAGACGTGGGGATTCAGCCACGTGAGCGCGAGCGCCGTCGTGACGGTGGCCGCGAGCGAGGTCCGCGCCGCCCCGTCCTCGGGGACCAGCCCCTGCTCGGTCAGGGCGCGCCGCGCGGCGACCACGCCGTAGCCGAGGAGGAACGCGGCGCCGGCGTACCGGACGACGTCGAGCAGCCACGGCCGGTCCTGGACCACCGCACCGGCACCGGCCACGCCCGCCGCGATCAGGACGGCGTCGGACAGCGCGCACACGAGCACGACGGCGCCGACGTGCTGGCGACGCAGTCCCTGGCGCAGCACGAACGCGTTCTGCGCGCCGATGGCGACGATCAGCGACAGGCCGAGGCCGAGGCCCGAGAGCGCGGCGAGGAGGTCGGGGAGCACGTCACGACCGTACGGTCGGCCATCCTGAAGTGGAAGTTCAGATTCCTGAACAACCATTAGCATCGCTGTTCATGGACCTCGACCTCGCCCAGCTCCGGGCCCTGCGCGCCGCGGTCTCGGAGGGGACACTGGAGGCCGCCGCCCGCGCCCTGCACGTGACCCCGTCGGCGATCAGTCAGCGCCTGCGCGCCCTCGAGGTGGCGACGGGCCGCGTGCTGCTCGTGCGCAGCAGGCCGGTGCGCCCCACCGAGTCGGGCGAGGTCCTGCTCCGGCTGGCGCGCCAGATCGAGCTGCTCACCGACGACACGCTCGCCGAGCTGGGCAGCGGTGCCGAGCGGACCGTTCCGACGCTGCCGATCGCCGTCAACGCCGACTCGCTGGGCACGTGGGTGCTCGCGGCCCTCGCCCCGCTGAGCGGCCGCGTCGCCTTCGACCTGCGCCTCGACGACGAGGGGCACACGGCCGCGCTCGTGCGCTCGGGAGCCGTCGTCGGCGCGATCACCTCGGACCCCGAGCCGGTTCCGGGCTGCTCGGTCACGCGGCTGGGCACCATGCGGTACCGGCCGACGGCGGCTCCCGGCTTCGTCGAGCGCTGGTTCCCGGACGGCCCGACCGGCGAGGCGCTCGCCGTCGCGCCCGTGGTGGTCTTCGACCGCAAGGACGAGCTCCAGCACCGCTACCTGCGCGGGAGGCTGGCCCCCGGGGTGCAGCCGCCCCTCCACTACATCCCCTCGTCCGCGGACTTCCTGGCGGCGGTCCGCCTGGGCATGGGCTGGGGCATGCTGCCCGACGCGCAGGGGGACGACGGGGCGCTGGTCCGCCTGGATCCCGCGGCGACGATCGACGTCGTGCTGCACTGGCAGCAGTGGAGGCTCCGGTCGGAGCCGCTCGACCGCGTGGCGTCCGCGATCACCGTGGCGGCCCGGCGTCACCTCGCTCGCTGAGTGCGATCACGCGCCCGCGAGCACCTGCAGCGGTGCGACGGGGACGACGTCGTGGGCCCTGGCCGCGAGCGCCGGGTCCACCGTGACCAGCGCGTCGCCATGGAGGCGCGCCACCGCCAGGTACTCGGCGTCGCGCAGCGTCGGCCAGCCCTGCGCGCGAGCGATCTGCCAGGAGACGCGGCGCGAGACGCGGTCGCTGAGCAGACGCATCTTCAGCTCGGTCACCGCCTCGTGGGTCTGGAGCGCGGCGCGCTCCGTGCGGGCTCCCGACTCGACGTCGCGCAGCAGCAGCTCCAGGGCCTCCGACCGGATGCGGCCCGGCGCCACGAGCTGCACGTCGGGACCGACGGCCGCCCCCGTGTCGACGAGGTGCAGCAGGGTCGGGGCATCGATGACGTAGCGCGCCATGCCGCGAGGCTACTCGCGGACGTCGGCCGCCCCACAGGGACGACGGCCCGCTAGTTGTTGTCGAGGCCCAGCGACGCCGCGAGTCCGGTGCGTGCGCCGCGGACCTCCGTGTTGTTGGCGCCGTTCATCCGCGCGTTCGACAGTCGCGTGAGGGACTTGTGGAAGGTGTCGGACGCGCGCACGTCGTGCAGCGTCGCGCGGGTCTCGATCTCGTGCTTGTGGCGCTTGTCCGTGTTCCGGTACCGCAGGTACATCGAGATGTAGAAGGCCGGTCCCGCGAGGAGCAGGAGCAGGCCCCAGGCCCGCGGGTCGCTGTCGGACGAACCGCTCGAGGCGAGCACCTGCGTCGCCACCGTCATCACTGCGAGTCCCACGCTCACCCTCCCGTCAGCATGATGAGCGCGAACAGGATCGTGCCGACCACCTGGACGACGCCCGCCACCGCGAGCAGCTTGGGCTGGTTCACCGGGACGCTGCCCATGGTCTCGCCCGTGCGCGCGTTGACGGCGACGTAGTGCAGGAACGACCGGCCGTTCGACTTGCGCTGCTGGTAGCTGTAGAGCCAGACGGGCAGGTAGGCGGAGACCCAGCGCTGGCCGACGACGTCGACCCGCTCGTGGTCCCAACGGACCCCGCGGTCGTAGAACTCGAGTGTCTGGTTGGCCGCGTGCCGCGCGACGTCCTGCGCCTGGACGGTCGCGACCGGGGTCAGGTCCGCGACGTTGCTGTCGCGCCGCTCGGAGTGGAAGCCCGAGAGGTAGTTGGAGTCGTAGCGGACGGCGTTCTCGACGTCGAACGGCAGGATCGAGTTGATGATGTTGTTGGTGTTCCGCGACGCGTCCTTGTCGAGCCGCGCCCGCGACGACTCCACGGTGAGGTCGTCGATGTGGACGGTGAAGTCGCGCACGACGTCGTACACGTCCGCGTCGTAGACCCGTCGCCGGCTGTCGCCGCTCTTGACCGTGTACGAGCGCGTCTGGTGCTCACCCTGGCCCGCGAGGCTCGCGCGGGCGTTGACGTCGACCACCATGTACGGCAGGTACACGCCCATGACGTTCTCGGGGTTGAACTCCCGCTTGAAGACCGGGTGCGCGAAGAAGGTGCGCTTCTTGACGAACTCGGCGATGCGGGCGACGGCGTCGTCCTTGGGCACCCGGAACGGCAGGACCATGTCCGGGACCGCCCCGTTGGGCACCTGCTGGTTCATCGAGAGCGTGTTGCGGCACCAGTGGCACCGCGCCTGCGTGCTCTCGTTCGTGTCGATGACCACCTCGGCGCCGCAGGCCGAGCACTTGAAGGTCAGGACCTCGTCGGTCGAGGGGATGATGTCGGCCGAGCCGGAGCCGATGACGACCCCGGACAGCTCGCCGATCGGGCTGTTCAGGTCCGACGTCGCGAGCGCGCTGGGGCCCTGCCACTCGTAGCGGCAGTAGCTGCAGCGCAGGCGACCCGTCGCCACGTTGAGCGAGATCTCCGTCGAGCCGCAGCGCTCGCACCGGGTCAGCCCGTCGACGGCGCCCTCGTCCGTCCGCACGACGCGCGGGCCCGGCGGGGGCGGCGGGGGTGGGGGGACCGCCGCGCGCGCGCCCGCTGCCGC
>NZ_JACEXH010000208.1:0-5137 GCF_014525465.1 Actinotalea sp. JY-7885
CGACGCGGCGTCGCCGCAGCGCGTGGCCCCGACGGGGCCGTCGGGCGACGCGTGGCGGCGCGCGTGGGGGTTCTCGGGCACAGGGGCGGACACCGCGACGGACGCCACCGACCGTGGGACCGCAGACGGCGGCACCGCAGACCGTGGCACCGCAGACCGTGGCACCGCAGACCGCGGAGCCGCCGCGTCGGAGCCGCCGCGCCCGTCCCCGGCGCCGACGACACCCACGACACCGGCCCCCGGCCGGTCGCGACCCGAGGAGCCCCAGCGATGAGCCGACGGACCCGAGGCGCCGCGCTCGTGACGGGTGCCCTGCTGCTGGCCGGGTGCGCGACGCCCCTGCCGGAGCCGCAGCCGGACGCGGTCCCCGCGGTGCTCCCGCCGGCGGTCTCGCAGGAGCAGGTCGAGGACGTCATGGACGAGGTCGCCGCGGTCCTCGCCGAGGCTGATGCCGCGACCGAGGCGTCGCTGCTCGACGCCCGGCTGTTCGGGCCGGCGCGAGAGATCCGCGGCGTCGAGTACGCCCTCGCGCGGGCGGGTGACCCCTCGGCGCTGACGCCCATCCCGGCCGTCGCGCAGACGATCGTGGCGCCGACCACCGACACCTGGCCCCGGACCGTGATGGCCGTGACGGAGGCCCCTGCGGACCTCCAGGCCCCGCTGCTGCTCACGCTCGTGCAGGAGACGCCTCGCACGCCCTACCGGCTCTGGGCGTGGGTCCGGCTCTTCCCGGGCGTCGAGATGCCCGCGACCGCGCGTCCGGAGGTGGGCAGCGCGCCGGTGGCGAACGACGCGGACACGGTCGCCGTCCCGCCGGCCGACGTCGTCGCCCGCTACGTGGACCTCCTGACCAACGGCGACGCGTCGCCGTACGCCGCGGAGTTCACCCCGGACCCGCTGCGCGCGGGGATCATCGCCACGCGTGACGCCTTCGCGGGCGTCGTCGGCGCCAACGGCACGCTCACCGAGACGTACGCGCCGCTGGACTCCGGGCCCTACTCGATCGAGACGGCCGACGGCGGCGCGATCGTCGTCGGCGGGTTCCGGACGGTCACGACGATCACGCTCGCCGACAGCACCCTGACGATCGGTGACCAGACGGCGGCGCTGCTCGGCAAGCCGACCGTGGCGAACAACCTGGCCATCAGCTGGCTGAGCGTCGTGGCCTTCGCCGTGCCCCCGGCCGGCTCGAGCGAGCCGATCACGGTCCTGGGCGGCGAGCACTCCCGGATCCAGGTGACCGGCGAGTAGGCGTACCACCCGCGACCACCGATCGAGCACCGATCGACCACCGAGACCCACCACCGGCCCCGCGCCCGACCACACAGGAGCAAGCCCATGTCGCAGCCCACCGGCCCCCGCCCGCCCCTGGACGTCCGCGGCGCCGTCGACCTGTCCGGCCTCGGCCGCCCGCCCGCACCGGCTCCGGGCGGACCCGCGGCGGGCTCCGGCGGGTCGCGCTTCGTGCTCGACGTCGCGGACGAGGCGACCTTCGCCCAGGTGGTGCAGAGCTCCGCCGAGGTCCCCGTCGTGTTCGTGCTCTGGGCGTCGTGGAGCGAGGCCAGCACGACGGTCGCCGCGGACCTCGTCGCGCTCGCCGACGAGTACGCCGGCCGGTTCCTGCTGGCGCGGGTCGACGCGGAGGCGACGCCGCAGATCGTGCAGGCGTTCGGGGCGCAGGGCGTGCCCGCCGTCGTCGCGGTGCTGCGGGGACAGCCCGTGCCCCTGTTCCAGGGCGCGGCCGCGCCGCAGGACATCCGGGCCGTGCTGGACCAGGTGCTCCAGGCCGCGGCCGCCAACGGGGTCACCGGCACGCTGCCGGGCGGCGACGAGCCCCAGGAGCCGCAGGAGTTGGCCGAGCCGCCGCTGCCGCCCCTGCACCAGGCGGCGTACGAGGCCATCGAGCGCGACGACCTCGACGGCGCCGTCGCCGCGTACACCCAGGCGCTGCAGGAGGACCCGCGCGACGACGAGGCGCGCGCGGGCCTCGCGCAGGTCGAGCTCCTGCGGCGCACGGCCGACGTCGACCCGGCGCAGGCACGCTCCGCCGCGGCGGCGGACCCCCGCGACGTGGCGGCGCAGCTGCGCGTCGCGGACCTCGACGTGCTCGGCGGGCAGGTCGAGGACGCGTTCGCGCGCCTCGTCGACGTCGTGCGCACGACCGCGGGCGAGGACCGCGAGGCCGCGCGCGTGCGGCTCATCGAGCTGTTCGGCGTCGTGGGGGACACGGACCCCCGCGTGCTCGCCGCCCGGCGGGCGCTGGCGAGCGCGCTGTACTGAGCACCCTGACCTGAGCACGGCCCGGGGTGGGGCGGCCGGCGGCCGCCCCACCCCGGCGCGTCAGACGGCCGGCTCCTGGCCCTCCGGCACGAGGAACAGGGCACCGAGCGGCGGCACCCGCAGCGTCACGGACGCCGGCTGCGCGTGGAGCGGGTGGTCCAGGGCCTGCACGCGCCCGAGGTTGCCGACGCCCGAGCCGCCGTAGAGGTCGGCGTCGGTGTTGAGCGCCTCGACCCACGTGCCCCCGAAGGGCAGACCCACCCGGTAGCCCTCGTGCGGCACGCCGGCGAAGTTCACGACGACGACGACGCAGCGGCCGGAACCGTCGCGCCGGATGTAGGAGAGCACGTTGTGGTCGGCGTCGTTGGCGTCGATCCACTCGAAGCCCGCCGGGTCCTTGTCCAGGACCCAGAGCGCGGGCTCCTCGCGGTAGAAGCGGTTGAGGTCGGTGACCAGCCGCGCGATGCCGGCGTGCTCGGGGTACTCGAGCAGGTGCCAGTCGAGCCCGCGGCCCTCGGCCCACTCCGACGACTGGCCGAACTCGCTGCCCATGAACAGCAGCTGCTTGCCCGGGTGCGACCACTGGTAGGCGAGCAGCGACCGGACGCCGGCCGCCTGCTGCCACAGGTCGCCCGGCATCTTGCGCAGCAGCGAGCCCTTGCCGTGCACGACCTCGTCGTGGCTGATCGGGAGCACGAAGTGCTCCGAGAACGCGTAGACGAGCGAGAACGTGACCTCGTGGTGGTGGTACCGGCGGTTGATCGGCTCCTCCGCGAGGTAGCGCAGGGTGTCGTTCATCCAGCCCATGTTCCACTTCAGCCCGAAGCCGAGGCCCCCGCCGTCGGTCGGTGCCGTGACGCCCGGCCACGCCGTCGACTCCTCGGCGATCATCATGATCCCGGGGGTGCGGCGGTACGCGGTCGCGTTGGTCTCCTGCAGGAAGCGGATCGCCTCGAGGTTCTCGCGCCCGCCGTGCACGTTGGGCCGCCACTGGCCGTGGCTGCGCGAGTAGTCCAGGTAGAGCATCGACGCGACGGCGTCCACGCGCAGCCCGTCGATGTGGAACTCCTCGAGCCAGTAGGTCGCGTTGGCGACGAGGAAGTTGCGGACCTCGTTGCGCCCGAAGTTGAAGACGTAGGTGCCCCAGTCGGGCTGCTCGCCCAGCAGCGGGTCCGGGTGCTCGTAGAGCGGGCTGCCGTCGAAGCGGCCCAGCGCCCACTCGTCCTTGGGGAAGTGGGCGGGGACCCAGTCCAGCAGCACGCCGATGCCGGCCCCGTGGAGCCGGTCGACGAGGTAGCGGAAGTCGTCCGGGTGCCCGAAGCGCGACGTCGGCGCGTAGTACGAGCTGACCTGGTAGCCCCACGAGCCGCCGAAGGGGTGCTCGGCCACGGGGAGCAGCTCGACGTGGGTGAACCCGGTCGCCGCGACGTACTCGGTGAGCTGGTCGGCGAGCTCGCGGTAGCCCAGGCCCGGGCGCCACGATCCCAGGTGCACCTCGTAGATGCTCATGGGGCCGTGGTGGGGGTCGCTCGCGGCGCGGCGCTCGAGCCAGGCCGCGTCGTCCCAGTTGTAGGTGCTCTCCACGACGACCGACGCGGTCGCGGGCGGGACCTCCGTGCCCTTGGCCATGGGGTCGGCCTTCTGGCGCCACGAGCCGTCGCGCGCCAGGATCTCGAACTTGTAGCGCTGGCCGGGGCCGATGCCGGGCACGAAGAGCTCCCAGACCCCGGTGCTGCCCAGGACCCGCATCGCGTGCGCCGCGCCCTGCCAGTGGTTGAAGTCGCCGATCACCCGGACGGCCTGCGCGTTCGGGGCCCACACCGCGAACGCGGTGCCGCGGACCTCGCCGAGGACGCTCGGGTAGCTGCGCACGTTCGCGCCGAGGACCGTCCAGAGCTCCTCGTGGCGACCCTCGGAGATGAGGTGCAGGTCCACCTCGCCGAGCGTCGGCAGGAAGCGGTAGGGGTCGTCCACCACGGTCGTCACGTCGCCGTAGGTCACGCGCAGGCGGTAGTCCGGGACCTGCGTGCCCGGGAACGCCACGACCCAGACGCCGCCGTGCTCGTGCTGCGCGGCGTGCTCGCCGTCGGGCGTGACCACGACCACGGCGTCGGCCAGCGGGCGCAGCGTCCGCACGGTGACGGTGCCGGCGTCGAGGTGGGCGCCGAGCACGCGGTGGGGGTCCTGGTGCGTCCCGCTGACGATCGCGTCGAGCTCGGCGGTGACGACGTCGCGGGGGGTGGAGCGGGGCATCGGGGTGGGCGGCAAACTCATGGACTCACCCTGCCATGGTGGGTGGCCCCCCGCACGAAGGCCCGGGCCGGGTGTCAGACGCGGTCGAGGAGGCGATCGACGCCCGCCAGCGGGATGGCGACCCAGTCCGGTCGGTTGCGGGACTCGTAGACGACCTCGTAGAGGGCCTTGTCGAGCTCGAGCGCCCGCAGGAGCGCCTGCGCGACGTCGCCCGCGCCGGCCTCCTCGACGTAGCCCCGGACCAGCGCCGCGCGGGCGCGCTCCGCCCACGCGGCCGTCCCCCCGCCGACGGCGGCCGCGTAGTCCAGGGAGCGCAGCATGCCCGCGAGGTCGCGCACCGCCAGGTCGGGGCGGGTGCGCTCGTGCGCGGGCGCCTGCGGCTCGCCCTCGAAGTCCAGCACGACCCAGCCGCGCCCGGGCGCCCGCAGCACCTGACCCAGGTGGTAGTCGCCGTGGACGCGCTGCAGCGCCGGCAGGTCCAGGGAGCCGACCTCGGCCAGCACCGCGTCCAGCGCCGCGGCGCGGTCGGCCAGGACGGGGGCGGCCTCGACGGCCGCCGCGGCCCGCGACCGCAGCGTGCGCAGCACCGTGTCGGCCGTGCGGG
>NZ_JACEXH010000209.1:0-5103 GCF_014525465.1 Actinotalea sp. JY-7885
CGGGGACCTGCTCGCGGACCCGGCGCGCCGGGCGGCGCTCGGCGCGGGGGCGGTGCGCCACGCGCGCGGCCTGGGCTGGGACTCCGCCGCGGCCGCGATGCTCAAGGTGTACGACCTGGCGGCGTCGCGCCGCAGGTAGAGCCCGGGACGCGGTGTGCTGGACGGTCTGGTGGACGGACGTCCCGGGGTGCGTCCGGCGGCGGTGCGGCAGGATGGGCGCATGACCTACACCCTTGTCCTGCTCCGCCACGGCGAGAGCGAGTGGAACGCCAAGAACCTGTTCACCGGCTGGGTCGACGTCCCCCTCTCCGAGAAGGGCGTCGCTGAGGCCACGCGCGGCGGCACCCTCCTGACCGACGCCGGCGTGCTCCCCGACGTGGTGCACACCTCGCTGCTGCGCCGCGCGATCACGACCGCGAACCTGGCGCTCGACGCCGCCGACCGCCACTGGATCCCGGTCCGGCGCAGCTGGCGCCTCAACGAGCGGCACTACGGCGCGCTCCAGGGCAAGGACAAGAAGCAGACGCTCGCCGAGTTCGGCGAGGAGCAGTTCATGCTGTGGCGCCGCTCGTACGACGTCCCGCCGCCCGAGATCGAGCTCGGCTCGCAGTACTCGCAGGACGCCGACCCGCGCTACGCGGGCGAGCCGGTCGTGCGCACCGAGTGCCTCAAGGACGTGCTCGAGCGCGCGCTGCCCTACTGGGAGAGCGCGATCGTCCCGGACCTGCGCGAGAACAAGACGGTGCTCATCGCCGCGCACGGCAACTCCATCCGCGCGATCGTGAAGTACCTCGACGACATCGACGACGCGACCATCGCCGGCATCAACATCCCGACGGGCATCCCGCTGCGGTACGAGCTGGACGAGGAGACCCTCAAGCCCGTCACGCGCGGCGGCCAGTACCTCGACCCCGAGGCTGCCGCCGCCGCCATCCAGGCGGTCGCGAACCAGGGTCGCTGACCCACCCGTCGGCCCCGCCGGCCCGTGCGCGCCCCCTGCGTGCGCGAGCCGGCGGGTGCAGGGTGCGCGTCAGGCGCCGCGCTCGTCGGCGAAGTCGCCCGTGACGAGGTACACGACGCGCCGCGCGACGGCCACGCCGTGGTCGCCGAAGCGCTCGAAGTAGCGCGCGCACAGGGTCACGTCGACGGTCTCCTGCGGGGTCAGCTCGCGCTTGCCGCCCAGGGTCGCGCCGAACGTCTCCGCGTGGAGGCGGTCGAGCGTGTCGTCGGCGGCCTCGATCTCCGCCGCGACCTCGAGGTCCCACGAGGCGAGCACCTCGGTGACGCGCTGGGACACGGTGACGGCCGCCTGGTGCATCTGCGTGAAGGTGGGCGTGAGCGAGGCGGGGACGGCGGTCGCGGGGTAGCGCAGGCGCGCCACCTCGGCGACGTGGCGCGCGAGGTCGCCCATGCGCTCGAGCGACGCGCTCATGCGCAGCGCGGAGACGACGACGCGCAGGTCCCGCGCCACCGGCTGCTGCTGCGCGATGAGCAGGACGCAGCGCTCGTCGAGGTCCCGCTCGATGGCGTCGATCGTGTGGTCGTCGGCGATCACGGCCTCGGCGAGCGGCAGGTCCGCCCGCAGCAGGGCGGTCCCCGCGGAGGCGATCGCGGACTCGACGAGCCGGCTCATCGCCGTGAGGTCCTCGCCCAGCGCCGCCAGCTCGGCCGTAAAGGTGTCGCGCATGCCCGTCCTCGCGTGTCGTGTGGTCGCGCCCGGCCGCCCGGGGGTGCAGGGTCGGCTCGAGTGCCTCCCCGGCACCGTGCCACCGCGAGGTGAACGCCCCGCCACCCCGAGGTGAACACTTGCCGGACGCGCGCGGGCCGCTCGGTGACCCGGCCGGGGGACGCGGCGGCCCGAGCCTAAGGTGGGCGCATGATCGAGGGGACGGCCGCGCTGGCCGCGGGCCTGCTCGGCCTCGCGGTCGGGCTCGCCGCGGCCTTCGCGTTCCGGGTCAGCGAGCGCGAGCAGCGGCGCGTCCCGGCGGAGCCGCCGTCGTCGCTCGCGCCGCTCGAGGAGGGCGTGACGGCGGTCCTGGCGGTGCTGCGCTCGGCGGCCGTGGTCGTCGGGCGCGACGGCGAGGTGGTCCGCGCGAGCGCCGCCGCCCACGCGCTCGGCGTGGTCCGCAGCGACCGGCTGGCCCACGAGGTCGTCCGCGGCCTGGTGGACGCGGTGGCGCGCGACGGCGAGATCCGGGACGCCGAGCTCGAGCTCGCCCGCGGGCCCTTCGGGCGCGGGACCGTCCACCTGCAGCTGCGCGTCGCGCCGCTGGGCAGCAAGCACGTCCTCGTGCTGGCCGAGGACCGCACGGAGGCCCACCGCGTCGAGGCCGTCCGGCGCGACTTCGTCGTCAACGTCTCGCACGAGCTCAAGACGCCCGTCGGGGCGCTGTCGCTGCTCGCCGAGACGGTCGAGCAGGCGGCCGACGACCCGGAGGCGGTCCGGCGGTTCGCGGCCCGGATCCAGACGGAGGCGACGCGCCTGTCCCACCTCGTGCAGGAGATCATCGAGCTGTCCCGGCTCCAGGTCGCCGACCCGCTGGGCGAGGCGTCCCTCGTCCGGCTCGACGACGTCGTGGCGGAGGCCGTGGACCGTGCCCGGACGGGCGCCACCGCCAAGGGCATGACGCTCGAGCGCGGCGGCGACGGCGGTGCCGGCGTCTGGGGCGACCACGACCTGCTGGTGACCGCGGTGCGGAACCTGCTCGACAACGCGATCTCCTACTCGGACCCCGGGACGCGGATCGCGGTGGGCACGACCGTGCGCCGCGACGCGGGCACTGTCGAGATCGCCGTCGTCGACCAGGGCATCGGCATCCCCGCCGACCAGCAGGAGCGCCTGTTCGAGCGCTTCTACCGCGTCGACGAGGCGCGCTCGCGGGACACGGGCGGCACGGGGCTCGGGCTGAGCATCGTCAAGCACATCGCGGCCGACCACGGCGGCGACGTCACGGTGTGGTCGGAGCCCGGTCAGGGCTCCACGTTCACCATCCGCCTGCCGCTGGCCTCGCCGAGCGCACCGACCGAAGGAGAGGGCCCATGACGCGCATCCTCGTGGTGGAGGACGAGGAGTCCTACCGCGACCCGCTGTCCTACCTGCTGCGCAAGGAGGGCTTCGAGGTCTCGGAGGCCGCGACCGGGCCGGCGGCGCTCGAGGAGTTCGCCCGCGGGGGAGCGGACCTCGTGCTGCTCGACCTCATGCTGCCGGGCCTGGGCGGCGTCGAGGTGTGCCGGCGCCTGCGCCAGACGAGCACGGTGCCGGTCATCATGCTCACGGCCAAGGACAGCGAGATCGACAAGGTCGTGGGCCTGGAGATCGGGGCCGACGACTACGTCACGAAGCCGTACTCGTCGCGCGAGCTCCTCGCTCGCATCCGCGCCGTCCTGCGCCGGCGCACCGAGGCCCCGGACGCGGGCGACGACGGCGTGCTCGAGGCGGGCCCCGTGCGCCTCGACCCGGAGCGCCACACGGTGGAGGTCGCCGGGACGCCCACCGCGTTCCCGCTCAAGGAGTTCGAGCTCCTGGAGTACCTCATGCGCAACGCGGGCCGCGTGCTCACGCGTGGGCAGCTCATCGACCGCGTGTGGGGCTCGGACTACGTGGGGGACACCAAGACGCTCGACGTCCACGTCAAGCGCATCCGGGCCAAGATCGAGCCCGACCCGGCGCACCCCGTGCGGCTGCAGACGGTGCGCGGCCTCGGGTACAAGCTCGCCGACGACTGATCTGCCCCGCTCGCGCCGCCCGCTGGGCGCGAGCGACCGAACCGTCCCGTCCTGTTCACCCGGCGTTCACCGACGCCCGGCTCCCCGGTCACCCGGGCTGCCTAGCGTCGCAGGCGCCGGGTGCAGACCGCCCCGTGCGCGGAACGACAGGACGGAACACCGTGACAATCGATCGACTCGGCCGCGGGACGACCGTCGTCGCCGTCGGCGCGCTCTGCCTGAGCCTGGCCGCCTGCGGCTCCGACGACGCGGTCCCGGGCGCCACCGCCTCGGGCTCGACCGACGTGCAGGAGGTCTCGACCCTGAGCGGCCAGCTCGAGGGCGCCGGGGCCAGCTCCCAGGAGTCCGCGATGCAGGCGTGGATCGCCGGCTTCCAGAGCGCCAACCCCGACGTGTCCGTGGCCTACGACCCGGTCGGGTCGGGCGGGGGCCGCACGCAGTTCCTCGAGGGCGGCACGCTCTTCGCGGGCTCCGACGCCGCGCTCGACGACGACGAGCTCGCCCAGGTCGCGGAGCGCTGCGTCAGCGGCGAGGCCGCCGAGCTGCCCCTGTACATCTCCCCGATCGCCGTGATCTTCAACCTCGAGGGCGTCGACCAGCTCAACATGTCGGCGGCCACGATCGCGGGGATCTTCGACCAGAAGATCACCTCCTGGGACGCGCCCGAGATCGCCGCGGAGAACCCGGGGGTCGCGCTCCCCGCGCTGCCGATCACGCCGGTCAACCGCTCCGACGAGTCCGGCACGACCGAGAACTTCACCGAGTACCTCGCCGCGACGGCGCCGCAGGCCTGGCCGTACGAGGCCAGCGGTGACTGGCCGGTCTCCGGCGGCCAGTCGGCCCAGGGCACGTCCGGCGTGGTCCAGACGGTCACGGACGGCGAGGGCACGATCGGCTACGCCGACGCGTCGAAGGCCGGCTCGCTCGGCACGGTCGCGGTCAAGGTCGGGGAGTCCTACGTGCCGTACTCGCCCGAGGCGGCCGCCGCCGTCGTCGACGCGTCGCCGCGCGTCGAGGGGCGAGGGGACGCGAGCCTCGTGGTCGAGCTCGACCGCACCACGATGGCCGACGGCGCCTACCCGCTCGTGCTGATCTCGTACTCGGTCGCGTGCACGCAGTACGAGGACGCCGCCGAGGGCGAGCTGGTGCAGGCCTTCCTGTCGTACGTCGCGAGCGAGGAGGGCCAGCAGGCCGCGGCCGAGTCGGCCGGTGCCGCGCCCATCTCCGACTCGCTGCGCACCGACGTCGAGGCCGTCCTCGAGTCCATCGCGTGACGAGCGCCCGGAGCACACGGTGAGCAGCAGCACCCCACGGCTGGCCGCGCCGGACCGGGCGACGCCGTCGCCCGCGCCGGCGTCGGCCGGCGCGCACGGGCCG
>NZ_JACEXH010000210.1:0-5046 GCF_014525465.1 Actinotalea sp. JY-7885
CCGCCGCCCGCGCGCGGCGCTCCGCCGAGCGCGCCACCATGCTGCGCCGCCTGCAGGTGCACGACGTCGTCGTGCGCCACACCGACGACGTCGTGCCCGCGCTGATCTCGCTGCTGGACCGGAGCCACCGTGCCCGTCGATGAGCTCAACGACCCCGTCCTGTACTCGTGGTGGGTCCCCGTGCTGGGCGTGCTGCTCATGGCGCTCGCGGTCGCGTACGTCGTGTGGGCCGTGCGGCACACGCGCCGCCGCCCCGAGCACGACGCGCCGCCGCCCCCGCCGATACGACGGCTCGGGCCGTACGACGACCCCTTCGCGACAGTGCGGCCCGTCTACCTGGCCAAGGTGGACGCGCTCGAGCAGCGCTTCGCCGCGGGCGAGCTCGACACGCGCGCGCTCCACCTCGAGCTCAGCGCGGTCGTGCGCGAGTTCGGCACCGTGCGGCGCGGCGTGGACACGCGTGTGCTGACGCTCAGCGACCTGCGCCGGGTCGACGGCACCCGGACCCTCGCCAACCTCATCGAGACGTACTACCGCCCCGCGTTCGCCCGGTACGGCGCCCTCGGCGCGTCCAGCGAACGGGCGATCCAGGGCGCGCGGGAGGTGATCCGGCGATGGTGACCTCGACCGTCTGGGACCTCGTGTGGCCGTGGCTCCTCGCCGTGGTGCTGCTCGCCGTCGCCGGCGCCGCGTTCTGGGGCTGGCGCACGCGTCCGGCCCGCACGGACGCCTCGCGGTGGGTGGCCCACACCGAGGAGCTCGAGGAGCTGCCCGAGGTGCGCCGCGCGGTGCGCCAGTACTCGATCGTGCGCGGGGCCGCCGTCGGCGCCCTCGCCCTCGCGCTCGTGAGCACCGCGGTCCTGGCCGCCCGGCCCGTCGACCGCGAGACGCGCACCGACACGTTCGGCACGCGCGACATCGTGCTGTGCCTGGACGTGTCGGGGTCGATGGTCCCCTTCGACTCGGAGATCGTGGCGACCTTCGCTGACCTCGTGGAGGGCTTCGACGGCGAGCGCATCGGGCTGTCGGTCTTCAACTCCACGTCGCGCACGGTCTTCCCGCTCACGGACGACTACGCGCTGGTCCTCGACGAGCTGGCGATCGCCGAGGAGGCGCTGCGGTTCGACATCGAGAACTTCGACCCGCTCGACCCGCTGACCTGGGACGGCATCGAGCCGCTGCTCGACTTCGTCGCGGGCACCGAGGGCGTCCCGGCGCAGGCCTCGCTCATCGGTGACGGCCTGGCGAGCTGCGCGCTGCTGTTCGACGAGCAGGACACCGAGCGGTCGCGCTCGATCATCCTGGCCACCGACAACGACCCCTACGGCGAGCCGGTGTACACCCTGCCGCAGGCCGTCGACCTCGTGAGCGACCGCGACGTCGACCTCTACGGGCTCTACGGCGGCGACGAGATGCTGCGCGGCTCGCCGCAGAACGAGGAGTTCACGAACGCGATCGAGGAGGCCGGGGGCATGTCCTGGTTCGCGGAGGACACCGCGGCGGTCGAGGCGGTCATCGAGGACGTCACCGAGCAGCAGGCCGTCGCGCTCGACGCCGAGGCCGAGCGCCTGGTGACGGACCGGCCGATGCCGTGGTTCGCGATCCTCGTCGTCGGGCTGCTGCTCCTGCTCGGCCTGCGCTGGCGGGTGGGCGAATGACGCTGCGACCCCTGATCCCGCTCTGGCTGCTGCTGCTCGTGCTGCTGCCGGTCCTCGCGTTCGCCGTCCGGCAGGCCGTCGCCGGACCGGCCGCGACGCGCGGCCGGTGGTGGCTGCGCGCGGGCACCGTCGTGGCCGTCACCGCCCTCGGGCTCGGGCCGTCCGTGCCCGCCGTCACCGACCAGCAGGTCGGCGTCGCGGTCGACGTGTTCTTCGTCGTGGACCGCACGGGCTCGATGGCCGCCGAGGACTGGTCCGCGGACGGCCTGCCGCGGCTCGACGGCGTCCGGCACGACCTGCCGGCGATCGTCGGCGCGATGCCCGGCGCCCGCTACTCGATCATCGCGTGGGACAGCCAGGCCAGCCGGCAGCTGCCGCTGACCACCGACGCGCGCGCCGTGCGGTCGTGGACGCAGACGGTGCGCCAGGAGGCCACCGACTTCTCGACCGGCTCGCTGGTCGACCGCCCCCTCGAGCCCCTGTCGCGCGCGCTGACCGGCGCCCAGGAGCGCAACCCCGGCCACGTGCGCCTCGTGTTCTTCCTGTCCGACGGCGAGCAGACGACCGACGGCGTGCCGGAGTCCTACGAGGCGCTCGCGCCGCTGATCGACGGCGGCGCGGTGCTCGGCTACGGCACGGCCGAGGGCGGGCGCATGCGCTCGTACGACGGGTCCCTCGACCCGGCCCCCGACGCGCCCTACATCGTCGACCCCGACACCGGGTCCGAGGCCGTCTCCGTCATCGACGAGGCCGCGCTGCAGACCGTCGCCGACCAGCTCGGCGTGCCCTACGCGCACCGGGGCGGGCCCGACGATGTCGCGCCGCTGCTCGAGGGCATCGACCCCGAGGAGATCGCGACCGACGGCCGGCGCGACACGCACCTGTGGCGGGCGATGACCTGGCCGCTCGCGCTCGTCGTGGCGGGGCTGCTCGGCGCCGAGGCCTGGCTGACCGCGCGCGGCTGGGTGCCCCTGCGCCGAGGGAGGGCCGACGCATGACCGTCACACCGCTCGAGCGGCAGCGCCGCGTGCGCCGACGCTGGCTGGTCTGGGCGACCCTGCCCCTCTGGCTCGGCGCCTTCGTCTTCGGGACGCACCTCGCGGTGATGAACATCGTCGCCGCGACGGCGCGTGGGCAGTACCACGACGGCAGCATCGGCGGCGCCGCCGTCGGCTGGACGTTCCTCAAGAGCACCGACCCGGTCGAGAAGTGGAAGGCGCCGTTCGGCCTGGGCACCACCCTGACCAAGGGCGAGGACGGCATCCTCGGCCAGTTCTACCTGGTGGACGCGCTCGAGGTGGCACCCGACGACCCGACGACCCAGTGCCTCATCCTCATCAACTACGCGATCGCGCTCGAGATGACGGGCGACGAGGCGCTCGCGTCCGCCAAGGAGCTCGCGGCGTGGGCCGACGAGGCGCAGAGCTATGTGGACGCCGGGCAGGAGTACCCGCCCGGCGTGCCGTGGTCCGACGCGACGCCCGAGGAGCTCCGCGCCGACGCCGCCGAGGAGGCCGAGTGGGCCGAGCGCGACTACGCGGAGGCCGTCCAGGCGCGCGAGGAGTGCGAGCCCGAGGGCCAGTCGTCCGAGCAGCAGCAGCAGAACGAGGAGAGCAGCGAGCGCCTGGAGGAGAAGCAGGAGGAGGCGCAGGGCGAGCAGGAGCAGCAGGAGCAGGAGCAGGAGCAGGACCAGAGCGAGGAGGAGCGGCGCCAGGAAGAGCTCGAGCAGCGCAACCGCGAGGCGCAGCAGCAGGCCGAGCGCGAGCGCCAGGAGCAGGAGGGCGAGGGCGGCGCCGGCACCAAGAACTGGTGACGGACGGGCCCCCGGAACCTCCGGGCGCCACGCGCGTCGATCCGTTCGGGACGGCGCGCCGTGAGACCCACGTCACCGGATAGGTTGGCACGCACGCGGACCGCCCTCCGGCGGACCGCAGGAAGGGACGAGCGATGAGCACCCAGGACCCGAATGCGGCGCAGGCCGCGCGGCTGGCCCCGCCCGCCACGGTCGAGCAGCCGCTCGTCCTCTCGGCGCCCGAGCCGATCAGGCCCGTCGCGGCGACGGCGGCCCCCGCCATGGCGCCCGCCGTCGACGCGGCGGCGATCCCGGGGCTGGACGCGAAGGTCGACACCTACCTCTCGTCGCTGCTCGCGGCCGAGGCCGCCTCGCCCGCGTTCGCCGCCCAGGCCGCCGACGTGCGGACGATGGGCGACCGTGACATCCGCTCGGCCGCCGAGTCCTCCAACCGGCTGCTGCAGACCCCGGTCCGCGCCATCACCGAGGGCGGTCTCGCGTCGGGCTCCAAGGTCGGCAGCACGCTGCTCGAGCTGCGGCGCACGGTCGAGGACCTGGACCCGTCCGAGGCGTCGGCGACGAAGAAGTTCCTGGGCATCTTCCCGTTCGGCGAGAAGCTGACCGACTACTTCCGCAAGTACCAGTCCGCGCAGTCGCACCTCAACGCGATCATGCACTCGCTGCGCGACGGGCAGGACGAGCTCCGCAAGGACAACGTCTCGCTGAACATGGAGAAGACGGCGCTGTGGGAGGCCATGGCGCGGCTCAACCAGTACGTCTACGTCTCCGAGCGGCTCGACGCACGCCTGTCGGCGACCATCGCCGACCTCGAGGCCACCGACCCCGACAAGGCCCGCGCCCTGCGCGACGACGTGCTCTTCTACGTCCGCCAGAAGCACCAGGACCTGCTGACCCAGCTGGCGGTCTCGATCCAGAACTACCTCGCGATCGACATCCTCATCCGCAACAACATCGAGCTCATCAAGGGCGTGGACCGCGCGTCGACCACGACGCTCTCGGCGCTGCGCACGGCCGTCATCGTCTCCCAGGCGCTGACGAACCAGAAGCTCGTCCTGGACCAGATCACCGCCCTGAACACGACGACATCGAACCTCATCGAGCGCACGTCGCAGATGCTCAAGGACAACTCGGCCGCGATCCAGGAGCAGGCGGCCTCGGCGACGATCGGCCTGCCGCAGCTCCAGACCGCGTTCGCGAACATCTACGCCACGATGGACGCGATCGACACCTTCAAGGTCGAGGCGCTCGACTCGATGGCGACGACGATCGGCACGCTCCAGACCGAGGTCACCAAGTCGCAGTCGTACCTCGACCGCGTCCGGCAGCACGACGAGCGGACCGCCGCCGGCAGCCTCGACCTCGACGGCACGGGCGGCGGCCGGTGACGGTGGGGGCGCGCCCGCAGGCGGCCACGAGGTCCGGGACGGGTGCGCATGGGCGCGTTCGGTGACCTGCTGGCGCGCCTGACCGGACGCAGCGCGCAGCCGTCCCCGCCCCCGGGGCCCACGGTGCCCGCGGTGCCGACCGCCGCGGACCTGCTGGCGGCGCTCGACCGGGTGGAGGCGCTCGTGGCCG
>NZ_JACEXH010000211.1:0-5002 GCF_014525465.1 Actinotalea sp. JY-7885
CGAGCGTCGCCGCGTCGGCGACGCCGTCGACGTGGCCGAGGTAGACGACGGCGGGGAGCGCGCCGGGTCGCTCGACGCGCTGCAGGCTGGACTGCTCGGCGCCGAGCCCGGCGACCGTCGCGGGGGAGACCAGGGCGGTGGCGGCGTCGTCGGCCGCGGCGCGCGCGTCGGCCGTGGGCACCGTCAGCGTGTCGATGGTGACGCGGACCTCGGCGCGCGCGGGGTCCGCACGGGTCAGGGCGTTCTCCACGCCCTGGTTCTCGGTGGCGACCAGCAGGACCGCGAGCGAGCTGAGGAGCGTTCCCACGAGGACCGCGACCGTGGCCACGACCGCGAGCAGGCGCCACTGCCGGGCGGAGCGCCGCAGCGCGGTGCGCAGACGCCAGGGCCGCAGGTCGCCGCTCACGCGTCGCCGTGCGGGCGCGGTACGGCAGGAGGTGCGCTGACGCCGCCGGCGCGAGCTCGCATCATCACCTCGTCGTGTGGGAGCCGCGGGTCGTCGTCGAGCCGCGGGTGGGTCGGACGCGATCATGCCGGATCGCTGGGCGCGCTCCCACCCTTCGCGGACGCCGTGACCGGATCGTTACGGGCGACCGCTGCGCCTCGGCGGTCGGGTCGGACCGCGGGACGGCCGCGCAGGTCAGGCGGAGTCGCGCGCCACGACCTCGGCCCCGAAGATGCGGGGCTCGAAGGACGTGGTCTGCCCGGCGATCTGCTCCAGGAGCAGCTCGCCGGCCACCCGGCTCATCTCGACGACGGGGTTGCTCATCGTGGTGAGCGGGGGCGCGGTGGACGCGGCGACGCCGAGGTCGTCGAAGCCGATGACGCGGATGTCCCCGGGCACGGAGACCCCGCGGCGGGCGAGCACGCCGAGGGCGCCCGCGGCCATGAGGTCGGAGGCGGCGAAGACGCCGTCGATGTCCGGGTGCGCGTCGAGCAGCCGGTCCATCGCCGCGGCGCCACCGGCGGACGTGAAGTCGCCGCGGACCATCGCCTCGTCCGAGAGCTGCGCGTCCTGCAGCGCCTGGCGCCAGCCGGCGAGGCGGTCGACGCCGGCGGCCATGTCGAGCGGCCCGGCGATCGTCGCGATGCGCCGGCAGCCACGCCCGATGAGGTGCTCGGTCGCCCGGCGTCCGCCCAGGTAGTTGTTGACGTCGACGTACTGCATGGGGCGCGGTGCGGCCCAGGGGCGGCCGACGAAGACGCACGGCAGGCGCGACTCCGCGAGCACCGTGTCGAGCGCGTCGTCGCGGTGGTGGGAGACGATCACGGCCCCGTCGACGTGGCCGTTGCGCAGGTACCGGCCCGTGCGGTGGGCCTCCTCGCCCCGGCGCGCGATGAGCAGGATGAGCTGGATGTCGGTGTCGACGAAGGCCGCGCTCAGGCCCTGGAGCGTGCCGGCGAAGTACGGGTCGGTGAGGACCTTCTCGTCCGGCTCGGGGACGACGAGCGCCACGGAGTCCGTGCGCCGGGTCACGAGCGAGCGCGCGGCGCGGTTCGGGGTGTAGCCGAGCTCGGCGACGGCCTGGTCGACGGCGGCCTGGGCCTCGGGGCTCACCTTGAGGCCCCCGTTGATCGCGCGGGAGGCGGTCGAGCGGGACACGCCGGCTCGTTCCGCGACCTCTTCGAGCGTGGGGGCGTGCGGGAGGTCCGAGGCGGGCGGCAGCCCGGGCGGACGCACGTCTGCCGTCATCGGCGAAGTCCTTCCTGAGCGCCCGGGGCTCGTGGCCGGGCGGCCGTGCGGTGCGGCGTCGCACCGGGCAGGGTCGTTGGGCGTGGCGTCACCACGCCGTCCCGCGCGTCGGGCCCAGGATGAGAGCGGTTCCACTACGTCCGGTAGTCTCGCGGCGCCTCGGGAGGCGTGTCAACAGCACGCGCCGTCGCCGCGCCGCGTTCTCACCACGTGCGACCGGCGCCGCTCACCGGGCGAGCCACGCCCGGGCCGTCCGCTCCTCGGCCGCGATCGCGGCCTGGAGGGCGCGAGCGGTCTCCTGCTCGACGGCCGAGGCGAAGAGCGGGATCGACGCCTTCAGCTCGCCCTGGATCTCCTGGACGGTCGCGTCGCCGTCGGACGTCAGGCGCATGGTCCCGGTCAGCCGGACGGGGACGCCCACGATCTCGACCACGACGGTGCCGCGCCGCTCGTCGCCGCCCGGCGCCACCCACGCCTCGACCTGGCGGACCTCGAGCGTGGCGCCGACCAGGGAGCGGAACTGCGCGGGGATCTGGTCGGTGGGCATGTGGCGGCGCGTGGTCACGGTGAACGCCTCGTCGGCGGTCCCCACGACGTCGACCTGCTGGGAGACGGCCCCCGACGCCCGGACCTTCGCCGCGACGAACTCCTCGTCGGCGAGCATGGCGACCACGCGGTCGAAGTCGGCGTCGTAGCGCGCGTGTGCGGACAGGTGCACCCTTGCCTCCGGGTCATCAGCGGTGACCTGAGGCTAGTGCCTCGTGCGGGGGCGGCGCGCGCTGCCTGGCGCCTCCGCCGCCCGCCCGGGGCCGGCCCCGGTGCGCCTACGCTTTGGGCGTGTCCACACTGAGCGACCTCGTCTCCCGGCATGCCGACCTCAGCCCGGCCGACGTGGAGTGGCTGCACCTGCTCGTCGGCGACTGGCAGCTGATCTCGGACCTGGCGTTCGGCGACCTCGTCCTGTGGCTGCCCACCACCGCGGGGGACTTCGTCGCGATCGCCCAGGCGCGTCCCTCCACCGGGGCGACGGTCCACTACGACGACATCGTCGGGAGCAGCGCCCCGGAGGGCCAGCGACCGCAGCTGGAGCGGGCCCTCGCGGAGGTGCGCATCCAGCGCTCGCGCGAGCCGCGCTGGTTCGGCACCTACGCGGTCCGCGAGGAGGCGGTCCCCGTCGTGCACGGCGACCGGCCGATCGCGGTCATCGCGCGGCAGACCAACCTCGGCGGCACGCGCACGCCGAGCCGGCTCGAGCTGAACTACGTCGAGGCCGCGGACGACCTCGTGGCGATGATCTCCCGCGGCGAGTTCCCGTCGCCGAACGCGCCGACCGGCCCGCGCCGCGGGGCGCCGCGCGTCGGCGACGGGCTCATCCGGCTCAACTCCGAGGGCGAGGTGCTCTACGCGAGCCCCAACGCGCTGAGCTGCTTCCACCGCCTCGGCGTGCTCGGCTCCCTCGTCGGCCGCTCGCTCGCGGAGGTGACGACCGAGCTGCTGGAGGAGAGCTCGGCCATGGACGAGTCACTGCCGCTCGTGGTCATGGGCCGCGCGCCGTGGCGCACCGACGTCGAGGCCCGCGGCGTGTGCCTGTCGCTGCGTGCGGTCCCGCTCACCGAGCACGGTCAGCGCATCGGCGCCGTCCTGCTGTGCCGCGACGTCTCGGAGCTGCGCCGGCGGGAGCGCGAGCTCATCACCAAGGACGCGACGATCCGCGAGATCCACCACCGCGTGAAGAACAACCTGCAGACGGTCGCCGCGCTGCTTCGGCTCCAGTCGCGGCGCATGACGTCGCAGGAGGGCCGCGACGCGCTCGGCGAGGCGATGCGGCGGGTGACGACGATCGCCCAGGTCCACGAGACCCTCTCGCAGACGCTCGACGAGACGGTCGACTTCGACACGCTCGTGGACCGGAGCCTGCGGCTCGCCGCCGACGTCGCCTCCGCGGGGGCGTCCGTGCGCACCGTGCGGACGGGGACGTTCGGGATGGTCCCGGCGGAGGACGCGACGGCGCTCGCCCTGGTGCTGACCGAGCTGGTCACCAACGCGGTCGAGCACGGCTTCGCGGGCGGCCTCACGGGCACCGTGGAGATCACCGCCGAGCGGACCGGGACGCACCTGCGGGCGACGGTCGCGGACGACGGCGTCGGCCTGCCGCCCGAGGCGGGTGGCCGCGGGCCGATGACCGGCCTGGGCACGCAGATCGTGGGCACGCTCGTCCGCAACGAGCTCCAGGGGACGATCGACTGGTCCGCCCGGCCGAGCGGCGGGACGCAGGTCGTGCTCGACGTCGACCTGCGCGAGCGCAAGCCCGCCTGAGCGCCGGGTGGACCCACGCCGGGTGCACCCGCCGAGATGACGACGACCCCGGCGCCGCCCTGAGGGCGGGACCGGGGTCGTCGTGGGTGCGGTGCGGAGGCGGCTGGTCAGCCGGCGCGGCGGGCGCGGGCCGTGCGACGCTTGAGGGCGCGACGCTCGTCCTCGGAGAGTCCGCCCCAGACGCCGGCGTCCTGCCCGGACTCGAGCGCCCACTTCAGGCACGTGTCGATGACGGGGCAGCGGCGGCACACGGCCTTGGCCTCGTCGATCTGCTGGAGCGCAGGTCCGGTGTTGCCGATGGGGAAGAAGAGCTCAGGGTCTTCGTCCAGACATGCAGCGCGATGGCGCCAATCCATGCGATCTCCTCGGGCGCGCGTCGAGCCGGCACCCGGGGGAGGGTGTGGGCTCTGGTGGGGGGCGTGCGGGAACGTCCTACGACTGCATCAAGCGTCACATGCCGCCGCTCGGCTGCACAAGGGGTAACGAGAAGGTTTCATCCGTATCACCGTGAGGTGTTGGTCACAGCGTTTCGACCCCGCCGGACCAGCGCCGATACCTCCCGCGAGGGCCGCGCCGGGACCCGCCCCGGGACGGCCGCCACGGGGCGTCCGCGGCGCGGGTCGGTGGTCCTAGGCTCGTGCCGTGCCCGGTCCCGAACCCCTGTCGCCCGAGGGCGGCGAGCCCGCCGCCGCGTCCGTCCCGGGCCCCCGCGGGACGTCGCCCGGCGGGCGGTCCCGGTCCGTCTTGCTGCTCGTGGCGCTCCTGCTGCTGGAGGCCGCGGCGCTCGGCGTCGGGGCGGTCGTGGGGCTGGTCGCGCTCGTCTCCACCGAGAACCGTGCCGTCGCCGCCTTCCTCGTGCTGTCCGCCGCGGGCGTGGCGGCCGCCCTCGCCGTGGGTGCCCGCTCGATCTGGCGCGGGTCGGTCGCCGGGGACGACGCGCGGACCGCCGCCGGGCCGGCCGAGCGCGCCGCGGGCACCGATCACGGGGACGCC
>NZ_JACEXH010000020.1:0-26606 GCF_014525465.1 Actinotalea sp. JY-7885
GCCGGCTGCCGGCCGCCGGCCCGCGTCGGGCACCCGCCGCGCCTCGGGCGGCGGTGCCGGCGCGACGCGCGGCCGACGTCGCCTCGTGGACTACCCGCGCCAGGGCAAGACCGGCGTGCGGCGGTGGCTGCCGTCGTGGCGCCTCGTCCTCGGGACGTTCCTGACCTTCGTAGCCCTCGGCGTCGGCGCCTTCGTCTTCCTCTACGCGACGACGGAGATCCCGGAGCCGTCGGACTTCGCCGAGGCGCAGACCACGACGATCATGTACGCGGACAACGCGACCGAGATGGGGCGCTTCGCGGAGCAGAACCGGACCATCGTCGACAGCGCGGAGATCCCGGACCACGTGAAGGACGCCGTGGTCGCGGCGGAGGACCGCTCCTTCTACGACAACCCCGGCATCAACCCGGCAGGCATCGTCCGTGCGCTGTGGAACAACCTGCGCGGCGGCGAGCAGCAGGGCGGCTCCTCGATCACCCAGCAGTACGCCGAGCGCTACTACGTCGGCTCCACCGTCTCGGACTACAAGGGCAAGCTGAACGAGGCGCTGCTGGCGATCAAGCTCGACCGCGCGCAGGACAAGGACGAGATCCTGTCCAACTACCTCAACACGATCTACTTCGGCCGGGACTCCTACGGCATCCAGGAGGCGGCGCGCGCGTACTTCGGCGTGGGCGTCGCGGACCTCGACGTGTCGCAGGCCGCCATGATCGCCGGGATCATCCCGTCGCCGAACAACTGGGACCCGCGCGTCGACCCGGCCAAGGCGGAGCAGCGCTGGAACTACGTGCTCGACGGCATGGTGGAGACGGGTGCCCTCACGCAGGCAGAGCGCGACGCCCAGGTGCTGCCCACGCCGATCGAGTACGCCCCGACGGACACGTTCGCGGGTCCGCAGGGCTACCTGCTGGACCAGGTCCGCCGGGAGATCATCGCCAGCGGTGCGATCACCGAGGACGAGCTCCGCATGAACGGCTACCGGATCGTCACCACGATCGACCCCGGCCTGCAGTCGATGATGCAGGAGGCCGTCGCGGCGATGCCCGCGGACCACGCCCCGGAGCTGCGCATCGGCATGGTGACGCTCAACCCCGCGGACGGCTCGATCGTCGCGATGTACGGCGGGCCCGACTACCTCAGCCAGGGCCAGAACTCCGTGACCCAGGCGCGCGCGCAGGCGGGCTCGACGTTCAAGCCCTTCACGCTCGCCGCGTACCTGCAGAACGGTGGCTCGCTGAAGTCGCGCTACGACGGCAACGACGACGTGCGCGTCGAGGGCTTCGAGCGCCCGGTGACGAACTTCGGCGACGCGGACTACGGCCGGATCGACGTCGTCCAGGCGACGGCGAAGTCGGTCAACACCGTCTACGCGCAGATGAACGTCGAGGTGGGCCCCGCCGAGACCAACCGCGTCGCGCGCGAGGCGGGCATCTCTCCCGACCACCTCACCGAGGACGTGCCGTCGAACGTGCTCGGCCCGGCGTCGGTCACGCCGCTCGAGATGGCCTCGGCCTACAACACGTTCGCCGCGGACGGCGTGCGGTACCAGCCCTTCATCGTCCGCTCCGTGACCTACCCGGACGGGCGCGAGGCCTACACCGGCGCGACGGCGGGCACCCAGGCGTTCCCGACCGACGTCATGGCCGACACGGTCTACGCGATGACCCAGGTCGTCGAGGCCAGGGGCGGCACGGCCACGGAGGCGCGCGCGGTCGGGCACCCCGTCGCGGGCAAGACGGGCACGTCGTCCGACAACAAGTCGGCCTGGTTCGTCGGCTTCACGCGCCACCTCACGACGGCTGTCGCGCTCTTCCAGCCGACGCCCGACGGCGCCGGCGAGGCCGAGATCACCCCGTTCGGCGGCTACCGCAGCATCACGGGTGGCTCCGTGCCGCTCGACGTGTGGACGTCGTACATGACGAACGCGATGCAGGGCCGCGAGGTGCTCGACTTCCCGAGCCGGGCGGACATCGGCGAGCCCAACACGCCTCCCATGGTCGAGGTCCCGTCGGTCGTCGGCATGAGCGAGGGCGAGGCGACGGCGGCGCTGTCCGCGGTCGGCCTGGGCGCCGACGTCTCGCGAGCCAACGACGCCACGGTCCCCGAGGGCACCGTGATCAGCCAGAGCCCCGGGGGTGGCGCGGAGGTCGAGCAGGGCGGCGCCGTGAGCGTCGTCGTCTCGGCCGGACCGGGCACGACGGCGATCCCGAACGTCGTCGGGCAGAGCGCGCAGTCCGCTCAGGCGACGCTCAGCGGCGCCGGCTTCACGGTCGCCGTGTCGGAGGCACCGAGCGACTCGGTCCCCGCGGGCACCGTGATCAGCCAGAGCCCCGGCGGTGGCGCGGAGGCCGGCCCCGGGTCGACCGTGAGCATCGTCGTGTCGACCGGCCGGCCTGCCGGCGGTGGCCCGGGCGGCGGCGACGGTGGCGGGGAGGACGACGGCGGCGGCGAGGAGCAGCCGGGCGGTCCGGGCACGCCTCCCGTCCCCGACCCCGGCGGTGCCAACCCCTAGCCGGACGTCCTCCACAGCCGCCGTCGGGCTGGTCGTGACCGCGGGCGGCAGCCGGTAGCATGGACCCTTGCTGCCCGGAGTCCCGCGGTGCCATCACCGCGGCGCCGGGCGCGCTGCTGGACGCACAACCCTCCTGTCACGGAGAGACCGTGACCGCTGAGACCACAGGAGGTGGGTTATCGCATGCGTCGTTACGAGATGATGGTCATCCTCGATCCCGACATCGAGGAGCGCACCGTCGCCCCTTCGCTCGACAAGTACCTGTCCGTCATCACGACGGCCGGTGGCTCGATCGACAAGGTCGACATCTGGGGCCGGCGTCGCCTGGCCTACGAGATCCAGAAGAAGTCCGAGGGCATCTACGCCGTCGTCGACTTCACCGCCGAGCCGGCGACCGCCAAGGAGCTCGACCGCCAGCTGGGCCTGAACGAGGCCGTGCTGCGCACCAAGGTCCTGCGCCCCGACGCTCGCTGAGCCTCCGCTCGGCAGCGCCGTAGCCCCACGGCAACCGCGGCAGCCCACAGCGCCGCACGCACCGCCCACGACCGCACCGCACCGTTCGCACCGAGACAGGGAGCTGGCATGGCTGGAGACACCGTCATCACGGTGATCGGGAACCTCACGGGGGACCCGGAGCTGCGCTTCACCCCGTCGGGTGCCGCCGTCGCGAACTTCACGATCGCGTCGACGCCCCGGCAGTTCGACCGCCAGAGCAACGAGTGGAAGGACGGCGACACGCTGTTCATGCGCTGCTCGATCTGGCGCGAGGCTGCCGAGAACGTCGCGGAGTCCCTCACCAAGGGCATGCGCGTCATCGCCTCCGGCCGGCTCGTCCAGCGCTCCTACGAGACCCGCGAGGGCGAGAAGCGCACGGTCGTCGAGCTCCAGGTCGACGAGGTCGGCCCGTCGCTGCGCTACGCGTCCGCCAAGGTCACCCGGGCCCAGCGCTCGGGCGGCGGTGGCGGCGGGTTCGGCGGCGGCGGTGGTGGCGGCTCGCAGGGCGGCAGCTCCCAGGGCGGCGGCGGGTTCGACAACGACCCGTGGGCCACGCCCGCACCGTCGGCCGGCGGCTCGTTCTCGGACGAGCCCCCGTTCTGACACCCAGACTCACCCCCATCCCGGGTCGCGCGGCCTCACGGCCAGGCGGATCCGGGCTCCATCACTGAAGGAGCACCACGATGGCGAAGCCCGTCGTCCGTAAGCCCAAGAAGAAGACCAACCCGCTCAAGGCCGCCAAGATCGACGTCGTCGACTACAAGGACACGGCCCTGCTGCGCAAGTTCATCTCCGACCGCGGGAAGATCCGCGCCCGTCGGGTGACCGGCGTGTCCGTCCAGGAGCAGCGCGCGATCGCGCGGGCCGTCAAGAACGCGCGCGAGATGGCCCTGCTGCCGTACTCGAGCTCGGCTCGCTGAGAGAGGCTGACCCATGGCAAAGCTCATCCTGACGAACGAGGTCACCGGCCTCGGCGCTCCCGGTGACGTGGTCGAGGTGAAGGACGGGTACGCCCGCAACTTCCTCGTGCCGCGTGGCCTCGCGACCGCCTGGTCCAAGGGCGCGGAGAAGCAGATCGCCGGCATCCGCAAGGCCCGCAAGGCCCGCGAGATCGCCACGCTCGACGAGGCGAAGGCCGTGGCGGACTCGCTGCGCGCCAAGCCCGTGACGATCACCGTCAAGGCCGGCGCGTCCGGCCGGCTCTTCGGCGCCGTCACGACGTCGGACATCGCCGAGGCCGTCACGGCCGCCGGTGGCCCGTCGATCGACAAGCGCAAGGTCGAGATCGGCCAGCCGATCAAGTCGGTCGGCTCGTACACGGTGCAGGTCCGCCTGCACGAGGACGTCTCGGCGCAGATCGACGTGCGGGTCGTCCCGCAGGTCTGATCCGCCGACGGTCGAGGCCCGGTACCCGCGAGGGTGCCGGGCCTCGCTGCTGCCCGGAGCGGCCGGGCGGCGCGGCCTAGGCGCCCGTGATCATCCACGCCGTCCCGCGGGCACGCAGGCCGGTGGTCACCGCACGGGCCGCCATGAACACGCCGGCGAAGGCGAGCCACGACCAGGCGAGCCCGGAGACGCCGTCCTCGGCCAGCGAGCGCACGGCCAGGGCGGCCGGGACGTACACCACGAGCGTGGCGACGCCGACGCGCGCGAGGTAGCGGCCGTCCCCGGCGCCGATGAGCACGCCGTCCAGGACGAAGACCCAGCCGGCCATGGGCAGGGTCACGGCGACGACGACGAGCGCGACGGTCACGGCGAGGCGCACGTCGGGGTCGCGCGTGAACAGCGGCGCGAGCCACCACCCGGCGGCGCCGAGGACGACACCCAGCGCGGCTCCCGCGGCGACGCCCCACTGCAGGGTGCGCCGCAGGACGTGGCGCACGCGGTCGACGTCGGCCGCGCCGAGCGCCTGCCCGACGAGCGCCTGGGCGGCGATCGCGAGGGCGTCGAGCGCGAAGGCGGCGAAGCCCCACAGCGCGGCCACCACCTGGTGACCGGCGAGCGTGACGGTGCCGAGGCCCGCGGCGACCCACGCGGACAGCAGGATCGCCGCCCGCAGCGAGAGCGTGCGCACCACGAGCGGGGCCCCGGAGCGCAGCCCGGAGCCGAGGCCCGCGGCGCTCGGTCGCAGCGGGACGCCCTCGCGCCGGGCGCCGCGTGCCACGACCGCGGCCAGGACGGCTCCCATGCCGAGCTGCGTGACCGCGGTCCCGAGCCCGGACCCGGCGACCCCGAGGCCGAGGACCAGCACGAGGACGACGCTGAGGACCGCGTTGACGACGGCGCCCGTGGCCGCGACGACGAGCGGCGTGCGGGTGTCGAGGAGCCCGCGGAGCACGCCGGTGGCGGCCAGGACGACGAGCATGCCCGGCAGGCCCGGCGCCGACCAGCGCAGGTATGCGACCGCGTGCGGCACGACGTCGGCCGGGGCACCGAGGGCGGTCACCAGGGCCGGGGCGGTGGCGAGGAGCGCGACGGCGAGCAGCGCCCCGACGCCCGCGCCCAGCCAGAGGCCCTCGACGCCGAGGCGCAGTCCGTGCGCGCGACGGCCCGCGCCGACGTTGCGGGCGACGTCGGCGGTGGTCGTGTACGCGAGGAAGACGCACAGTCCCACCAGGGTCATCAGGACCGTGCCCGCGAGGGCGAGGCCGGCGAGCTGCGGGGTGCCCAGCGTGCCGACGACCGCCGAGTCGACGAGGACGAAGAGCGGCTCGGCGACCAGTGCCCCGAGGGCCGGCACGGCGAGCGAGAGGATCCGACGGTCGAGCGTCCCACCCACTGGGGGGACGGTCTGTCCATCTGGTGAACGGTCGGCCAACGAGTTCCTGTCCACAGTCGGTGCATGACGAACGCAGTGCTCAGCGGCACTTCCCGCCAAGGTTGCCACGTCGTCCACAGTGTTGTCCCCGGCCTGTGCACAACCGCTGGGCACCGCGTCCACAGGGCGTCCCCAGGTCTGCCCACAGGACGGAGGTCCCGGTCTTTGGGGACACGCCGGGGCGGCGCCTAACCTCGCGAGGGAAGCAGACGAGGTCGGTCGTCGCGGGCGCCAGCGGTGGTGTCGGAGGCGCGCGATAGGACATCAGTTCGACACGTGCGCGACCGCTTCGCTGCCGAGGGCAGCCCGAGACACAGGAACGGACGGCCTGAGTGAGCATCGACGAGCTCGAGCAGGGACTGCGGCGCGCGCCGGCGGGCGGCCCGGGCTTCGACCGCACCCCCCCGCAGGACATCCCCGCGGAGCAGAGCGTGCTCGGCGGCATGATGCTCTCGAAGGACGCGATCGCCGACGTCGTCGAGCAGATCAAGGGGATGGACTTCTACCGTCCCGCGCACGAGCTGGTCTACGACGCGATCCTCGACCTGTACGGCCGCGGCGAGCCGGCCGACGCGGTCACGGTCGCGGCGGAGCTGACCAAGCGCGGCGAGATCTCCCGCATCGGCGGCGCGCCCTACCTGCACACGCTCATCTCCATGGTGCCGACGGCGGCCAACGCCGGGTACTACGCACGGATCGTGCGCGAGCGCGCCGTCCTGCGCCGCCTCGTCGAGGCGGGCACGCGCATCGTCCAGCTCGGCTACGCGACCGACGGCGGCGACGTCGACGAGATCGTCAACAGCGCCCAGGGCGAGATCTACGCGGTCACCGAGCAGCGGACCAGCGAGGACTACCTCCCGATCGCCGACATCATCAACGGGACGATGGAGGAGATCGAGGCCGCGGGCAACCGCGGCGACGGCATGACGGGCGTGCCCACGGGCTTCATCGAGCTCGACAAGCTCACGAACGGTCTGCACCCCGGCCAGATGATCGTCCTTGCGGCGCGTCCGGCCATCGGAAAGTCAACAATGGGCATAGATATAGTCAGGTCCGCGTCGATCAAGCACCAGATGACGTCGGTGATCTTCTCCCTCGAGATGAGCCGCAACGAGATCACCATGCGCATGCTCGCCGCCGAGGCCCGCGTGCCCCTGCAGAACATGCGCAAGGGCACCATGCGCGACGACGACTGGCAGAAGCTCGCGTCGACCATGGGCCGCCTGTCGCAGGCGCCCCTGTTCATCGACGACTCGCCGAACATGTCGCTCATGGAGATCCGGGCCAAGTGCCGGCGGCTCAAGCAGCGCCACGACCTCAAGCTCGTCGTCATCGACTACCTGCAGCTCATGAGCTCGGGCAAGCGCGTGGAGTCGCGCCAGCAGGAGGTCTCGGAGTTCTCGCGCGCGCTCAAGCTCCTCGCGAAGGAGCTCGGGGTCCCGGTCATCGCGATCTCGCAGCTCAACCGTGGCGCCGAGCAGCGCACGGACAAGCGGCCGCAGATGAGCGACCTGCGCGAGTCCGGCTCCATCGAGCAGGACGCCGACATCGTCATCCTGCTGCACCGAGAGGACGCCTACGAGCGCGAGTCGCCCCGGGCCGGCGAGGCGGACGTCATCGTCGCCAAACACCGCAACGGGCCCACGGACACGCTCGTCGTCGCCTTCCAGGGCCAGTACGCGCGCTTCGTCGACATGGCTCCCGCGGGCATGTAGTGCTGGCGTTCACCGAGTTCGGGAATGGCGCGCCGTTGTAGGAACCGATGGGAGAGGCCGCGTGCGCAGGTCGCGGTCTTGGGAGCACGGGAGCAACCCCTGAGTCGCCTCTGGAGTGCAGTGTCCTAGAGGGGCAGACTCATCGGTGTGGGGCACACGGTGATTCAGGTTCCCGTACCAGCGCTTGAGTCGATCACTCATCGCCTCACGCCTGCGCCCGTGTGTCCGCACATCACCTTGCTCGGTCCGTTCGTCGACCGGGGCGACGTCGATGATGACCTCGTGGGCACCATCCGTGAGGTCCTGAAGCCGGTTCTAGCCTTCGACTTTGAGCTGTCCGCGGTGGGTCACTTCATGGGCGGGCTCACGTATCTGGCGCCCGATCCCGCCGAGCCCTTCATCCGACTCACGGAGATGTTCGCCGCTGCCTTCCCGCAGTGGCCACCGTACGGCGGGGCGTTCGACGAGGTCGTCCCTCACCTGTCGATCGGTGAGGCGCTTCCAGAGGCTGACGTTGCCGCGCTGCGGGAGCTACTTCCGATCGGCGCGACAGCGGACGAGGTGACGCTCACCTGGTGGTCGGAGCACGTCGCTGACGTGCTTGTGCGCTTTCCCCTCCACCCTCAGCGGACGCCTCTCCGCCAGTCGACCGAACGGAGCCCGTCTCCCGCCACCCCTGCCGTCTAGCGGATGGCAGCGAGCCAGCCATCCGGCGACGAGGTTCTCGACCTAGTCGGCGTCGTCGCCATCCATGACCCGGCACACCGGCGCCGCCCAGTCTGGACCGAGCCGCTACGTCGAACCCGCCCCGCACCGCGATCACGAGGACAACCTGTCCTGCATCTCGACAGTCGACGGGCAGCCTGGTTCTCGCGATCGTGCGGGAGCGGTCCAGCTCGTCCTCGTCCGGCGCGCAAGCGCACCATCCACGCGCACGTCGTGCCCGAGGCCGGCTCCGCGCGCGGTCCCCGGCCGTATCGGGGTGCGGTCGACGTTGCGCCCTGCTAGACCTGGGTGGACGGCCGACCCCCGCGTGAGAGGCACGCGAGAGGGGCCGCAGGGGGCACCGATGTCACGTGTGCTGTGGACCGTCTGGCTCGCCGGGGTCACCGACTCCGACAACTACTACAAGTCGACGACGGTGCGTTTCCTGCCCACTGACGTGGTCGCGACCATCGCGGTGTCCGCGTTCCGGGCCGAGCTTCCGGCCCGGGAGAACCTCATCCCGCCCGAGGTGGACGCCTGGATCACCGAGGAGATCCCCGCCGACCAGTGGGGCTCTCACCGGTACGGGTCGTCGAACTCCCGCTGGGCGGACGGCGTCAGCGAGCTGACGTTCAACATCCGGGTATCGCGGGCGGCCACCGCCGCCACGGGGATCGTGCACGACCGCCGCGACTCGGTCTCCAGCACACGCGCCGCCCAGGTGCTCGAACGGGCGCTGGTGGACCGGGACACCGGCGCCATCCACCGCCTGCACACCGACATCACCCTGGAGGGCGCGACCCCCGTCGACGTCGAGGCGCTCGAGGCAATCCTGGTACGCGGAACCCGTCTGAGCATGGTGGGCGCGGAGCCCCTCTCCGACGAGGCGGGCGTGCTCGCACCGCGCTACGACCCCGACCGAGACCGGGTCGTGTTCGAGCCGCCGCCCGCCCGCGGCACCTGATCGGGCTGAGGTCAGGGCCAACGACTCCTCCCTCGTCGGGGCTCAACGGTCCGAGCCGCATCGCGACGAGCGTTCTGGCGGCGCGGCCCGGATAGGGTGACGGCCCGGCTCGTCCCGATTCCCGGGACGGCGCACTGCAGGCGGAGGCGTCGGTGCTGCCCCTCACGATCCACCGCTACGGAGACCCCGACACCCCGCCCGTCGTGCTGCTGCACGGGCTGACCGAGGCGGGGACGGCCTGGCCGGACCTGGTGAGCCACTGGGGTGCTCGATGGGACATCCACGCGCCGGATCTTCGGGGCCACGGGCGCTCGCCGCGCCTGACGCAGGACGAGCTGGTGAGGTCCCACGACGTCCTCCTCGCCGACGTCGTCGCCATCGTCGATGCGCTGGCCGCGCCGGCCGCCCTGGTGGGGCACTCGCTCGGCGGTCTGCTGGCGCTCCGTACGGCGCTGGCGCGCCCCGAGAAGGTGTGGGCCCTGGTGCTCGAAGATCCGGCCCGGCCCACGGACGGCGCCCCCGACGAGGACTTCGTCGCGGCGAACGACGCCTTCCTGGACTCCATGAGCGACCCCGCCCGCCACCCCGAGCGTGTCGAGGGGATGCTGGCCGAGACGACGTGGAGCCGGCGCGAGGTCGAGGCGTGGGCCGCCTGCAAGCCTGCCGTGGACCGCGAGTACATCCGACAGGGCCTGTCGCTCGGCGACGCCGCGTGGGAGGAGCTGTTCAACGACCTGGAGGTACCGACTCTGCTCGTCGTTCCTCCGACATCGGAGATGGCACCCCGCCCCGAGCTCCTGCACAACCCGCGTGTCCGGACGGTCGTCGTCCCGGACTCGGGTCACTGCGTCCGGCGCGACCAGCCCGGCCGGTACCACCAGGCGGTCGACGACTTCCTCGCCGCGGCGCTGCAGCAGCACCTCGGCGGATAGCTCGACCCGCCTCGGGGTCGGCTGGCCGGGCACGGCAGGTCGCTCGAGCCCTCTGCTCTTGACCCTCGACCAGGTCGAGGCGTGAGCGTTCCGCCATGACCGTTGCTGATGCATCGCCGCGGGCGCTGCCCCGCTCCTACCTCGCCTGGGTCGGCGGCTTCACCGTCTCGCGGCTCGGTGATGCCGTGCTGATGTTCGCCCTCGGATGGGCAGCCTCTGGACTTGGTGGCTCGACGGCGGCCGTGGTCCTGACGCTCAGCGCGCTGCCCCGCGTGGTCCTGCTGGTCGTGGGAGGGGCCGTCGCCGACCGTGTGGGCGCGCGCCGGATCCTCATTGTCGGCGAGGCCGTGCTGCTCATGCTGACCGCCGTCCTGGCTCTGGCGCTCGCGCGGTTCGGGTCGCCGGCCTGGTTGCTCATGGCGTCGTCGTTGGCGCTCGGCACGGTGACCGCGTTCTGCCTCCCGGCTGCGGGCTCGCAGCCGCGCCGCCTGGTCCCGGACGACCAGCTGACCCGTGCCCTTGCGCTGCGGCAGGGCTTGAGCCAGGCCGTGCTGATGGCCGCTGCGCCGCTGGGTGGCCTCCTGGTCGGCGCCGTGGGGCTTCCGGCGATCGCCTGGTGGGATGCGGTGCTGCTGGGCGTCGGGCTGTGCGTCCTCATCGCGGTCCAGGACATGCCCGGCTCGTCGCCGGACGCGCGGCCTGTCGGTGGGCCGCACGGCGGGCGACTCGACCTGGTCGACGGCTTTCGCGTCGTGGCCCGAACACCGGGCTTGCGGGACGCGCTCCTCCTTGCCGGCGCGGGCGCAGCGCTCATGCTGCCGGTCCCGGCTCTTCTCGTGCCGCTGCTCGGCCGGGCGACGGGCTGGGGGGCGGGTCCGACCGGCGTGGTGGCCGGCGCGGTGGGTGCCGGGGTGATCAGCGCGGCGCTCCTGACGGCGCGACGTCGGCGGCTGGCTCCGCGGGTGGGAGTGGCTGCCGGGGCGAGCGGGCTCGCGGCGAGTGCGGTGGGGGCTCTCGTTCTTGCGGGCGGTGCGGCGCTCGAGGGTCCCCGGGCGGTAGCGGTCGCCGTCGCCGGCGCGCTGGTCTTCGGGTTCGGGAACGGGGCGTTCGTCGCGCGGTTGGCCCCGCTGGTGCTCGGCAGCGCACCCCGGACGCACCTCGCGCGGGTGCAGGCGATCGTGGGGTTGGTTCAGCTTGTGCCGGTGATGGCGACGACCATGATCCTCGGGGCCCTCGCCCAGCACGCGTCGCCGGGCTGGGCGCTCTGCGCGACGGCGGTGGGCCTGGCTGCGTGCGCGGCGTTGGCCGTCGGCGGGCGGCGGGGTACTCGTCGGATCAGGTGTGCAGGCGGATCGGCATCATGAGGCCGACGTGGTCCGGGCGATCTGCCGGGGTCAGACTCAGGGCGGACCGCTCGTCGAGCGCCAGGGCGACGGTCTCCGCTCGTGCGGCGCGAACCGCGTCGAGAAGGAACGTCCGCGAGAAGCCGAACGCGTCTCCGTCGCGCGGGGGCGTGACACCGACTCGGTCTCCGTCGAGCCGCAGGACGACGATGTCGCCGGCCCCTTCGACGCTCTCGGCCAGCTCGTCGGACGCGACGGTCGCGCCCGGCCTGCTGGAGCGCAGGAGCTGCTGGTAGTCCGGGAACGCCGCGTCGAGCGGCTCGGTCTGCCGACCCAGGACCTCGAGGACGCGGGGGCCGAGAACGACCGGCCCGACGTCCGGCAGCGGTCCCGCCGCGATCTCGTCGAGGAACGCGAGTGACGCGACGACGCGCGTCTGGGGGCCGGAGGGCTGCCGCGCCGGCACCGTCGAGACCGCGATGCGGGACCGGTCGCCGGCGACGAGGCGCAGCGCGGTCCCGTCGAGATGGAGCAGGACGCCGGCGAGCCCCGGCCAGGCCGTGTCGGCGCCGACCGCGTGCCGGACGGCGGCGATCGCCGCGCGAAGGTCCTCGGCAGCGATCGAGCAGCGACCGGGCTGATCCAGGATGCTCTGCGCCGCATCGAGGTGCGCGGCCGCCGCGGTCATGTCCTCCTCGAGCCGGCGACGATGCCGGGCCAGGACGTCGTGCGCCTCGTGCGGGGCCTCGAGGACGGCGACCAGGTCGACGATGGGCAGCCCTGCCCGCCGCAGGTCAGCGATCAGCCGTGCCGTGTGGACCTGGGCCGAGGTGTACCAGCGGTAGCCCGTGACCGGGTCGACGTGCGCCGGGCGGAGCACCCCGGCGGCGTCGTAGAACCGTAGGGCGGAGACGGGTAGGCCGCCGGCGCGGGCCAGGGCGCCGATGCTGAGCAGGTCGTCGTGCACGCGCCCACTGTGGGCCCTCGACCCACATGAGGGTCAAGACCATCGCGCCGGATCCGGGGCGTCAGCGCGATCCAGGGACGCGCGGAGTCCGGCTGGTTCAGCTGATGGGTCCCCAGCGGTCGTCGTAGCCGCGTTCGGCGCACACGGCACGGTCGGCGTAGACGAAGCTGTTGCGCCAGCTCGACATGAGCCACTGCCCGTCGACGTCGGCGAAGGCGACTGCCTGCTCGAAGCACAGAATCGAGCCTTCGAGCTGCCCTCCGGGCGCGTTCGTGAGGCGAACGAGGAATCCCGTGAACGTCACGGCAGGGTCACCGTTCGGGGCCAGGGTGTGCTCACCGGCGGCCATGTGGAACCTCTGGATCCTGGCAGCCCCAGGCTCGTACGCCAGGGCGTAGCCGCGTTCCGCGCGCTTGCCCAGGACGTCGTTGTCGACGAGGGCGCTGAGCGCCTTTCCCTCGGTGCGTTCGTCCAGCGCTTCGAGGACGTCGGGGCGGCTGCTCTCCATGTACCGGTGCATGTTCGCAGCAGCCCACTCGTCGACGCGGACGGAATCGACCAGGATCGAGTCGACCCCCTCTTCGACGACCCACAGCGCGCCGACGGAGGTGATCTGGGCCAGCTGGTCGTGGGTGTACCCGGCCTCGAGGACCGCAGGGTCGACCTTCGTCTCGTCGATCGTGAGCGCCGGGTGGTCCGCTGCCAGGGTGACACGGGCGTACGGCGTGCCGTCGGGAGTGTCGACCTCGGTCACGCCGAGCAGTGCGAGCTCGTCAGGGAGCTCGACATCGGCTGCTGTCGGTGTGGCGGTCTCGGACGGGGTGGGCGTCGCCGCTGGAGTCCCGGACGACGGGGGCGTCCCACTCGTGCCGCAGGCCGTCAAGGCGCCGGTCAGGACGAGTGCCAGGAGCGCGACGCTGAGGGTTCGACGCACGGTGTCGACCTCCTTGGTTCGGGGGAATCGTGCGTGGCGTCGAGCGGTGAGAGGGGAACCGTCGTCGACTCGATCATCCGGTCATGTCTTCGCACGATCCATCGGCCCCGGCCGGCCGGGGTTGAGACGTGACCGCGCCCCGCCGTCGCCCACGCCGCGCCGTGCCGCGCCCACCTTCCTAGGCTGGGGACGACGCAGGGGGGGCGGCGATGGCGAGCGTGCGCACGGACCGAGGCCTTGACCGTCTCGTCAACTTCACCGACGCGGCGGTGGCCATCGCGATCACGCTGCTCGTGCTGCCGCTGGTCGACGTCGTCACGGACGGGGAGCAGCGCACGGTGGCCGAGCTGCTCACGCAGGAGGCCGGGACCTTCCTCGCGTTCGCCATCAGCTTCGTGGTCATCGCCAGCTTCTGGGTGGGGCACCACCGGGTCTTCGAGCACCTCCAGGACTACTCCCGGGCGATGCTGTGGGCCAACTTCCTGTGGCTCGCGAGCATCGTGCTCATCCCGTTCACCACGCAGCTCCTGGCCGACGACGGCACCGACGTCCCCGCCGTCAACGCGCTGTACATCTCGACGATGATCGTGACGACCGGCAGCATCCTGCTCATCGAGTGGCTGGCCGTCCGTGAGCCCGAGCTCCAGCGCGCGGAGGTCCGCGGCTCGCTCACGCTGCGCAACGGGGCCGTGGCGCTCGGGCTGCTGCTGGTCGCGCTCGTGCTCGCGGTGGTGGCCCCGCGCGTCGGGATGTTCTGGCTGCTGCTGCTGTTCCTCGCCGATCCGTTGGCGAGGCTCACCGGCGGACGCCGGGGACGGGACGCCGGCGCGGCACCCGAGGCGCCGTGACGCTCCTGCTCACCGGCCGCCTCACGAACGCACCGGTTCGAGGGCGAGACGTCAGCGGACCGCGGCCCGTGCCCGGATGGTCGCCACCTCCTCGCCGGTGAGCAGCCCTTCGACGCGCAGGGTGTCGAGGGTCCGGAGCTGCTCGGCCGACAGGCGCGAGGCGATCCCGCCGCGGACCTCCTCGCGGGTGCGCTCGACGAGGGAGGCGAACAGGTCCTGCTCGCGCGCGACCTCCTGGAGGACCGACCAGTTCGGGTGCGGGTCGCCCAGGTCGATGCGGGGTCCGAGGACGACGGGGATCCGCTTCAGGTCGATGTCCTTGACCGTTCCCAGGCACCGCTTCACGTCCGCGACGTACTGCGAGTCCATCCGGACCTCGACCGTGACGATGCTCAGGTCCTCGACGAGCTCGTAGCCGCGGTCCCAGATGTCCTGCGACGAGGCCGGGAAGGGCGGGATGAGGGGCGGGTCGCCGGCGTAGGCGAGGATCGCCCGCACCGTGCCCGACCACACCCCGTCGCCGGCGGCGTTGCTGAGGTCCAGCGTCGTGCCCGAGCAGGAGTACGCCAGGGTGCCCGGTCCGCCGGGGAAGGCGTCGGCCAACGGCTTGCCGGGACCGCCCGTGATGGCGGCGACGCCGCTCAGCTGCACCGGCACCGCACCGGTGGGCGCCGGCAGGGGCGTCTCGTCGAGGAACCACCGCACCTCCACCGGCGCCGCGTTCCCGATGTTGAGGACCTGCAGGCGCGTCGTGCTGGTCAGGCGGGTCGCGGTGGCGACGTAGGTGCGCTCCGGGAACCAGCACACGCGCGTCGTCACGCTGGCGCTGTCGGCATAGGTCGAGGTCAGCGAGATGACCGACGACGCGAGCCGGTGCTGGCGCACCCGGGTCGCGCGGGCCCCGCCCCGGATCTCGTAGTCGGCCTCGTCGTCGGTGTAGCGGAGCACGATCGACTGCTGGCTGGCCGAGAGCTGGCGTCCGGTGAAGACCGCAGCGTCAGCACCGAGCAGGTCGTCCGGGTCGATGATCTCGTCCCAGCCGGCCGCGTCGGTGAGCGCGGACCTGATCGGCCCGCGGATCGCGCCCTTGACCCGCCGGGTGAGCTCGCGGACGGCGTTGCTCAACCCGGCCGGGTCCGCCATCCGCCTGATCCGGAACGGCAGGCCGAACCCCTCGGGCGGGTCCGGGAGCGGGTTCCCGGCCGCATCGGTGTTGAGCGCGGCGTCATACCCGGGGTCGCCCTGGAGGAGCGTCTGGAGCTCGTGGGCCAGCGCCGGGCCGAAGGCCGCGTTGAATGCCGCGTGCCCCGCCTCCGACGTCGAGGGGGCGAACGCGTCCTGGTCCCAGACCAGGGCCACGATCCCCGCCAGGCCGTCGAACCACCCGGCGCCCTCGATGAGCGCAGGCCGCAGGCGCAGGCTGCGCGTGCCCAGGGTGGCGGGGATGGTCAGCGGCGTCGGGCCGGCGTTCACCGAGCCCGGTCCCACCAGCCACGGGAGCGAGGGGGGCCCGACGACGGTCCGGACACCGATGGTCGGCACGAGCGTGCCCACCGCCGGGGGCCCGATCGTGTCCGCGTCGACCTTGAAGCCGAGGACCCACAGGTACGGATCGTCGCCGCCGCTGTCCTCGGTCTTGTTGACGAGCACCTGGTCCAGGTGGAGCGTCACGTCGAGCTCGTTCGGGCGCATGGCAGCTGCCTCTCGGTCGACCCGTGGGCGCCGTCCCGATGGGCAGTGCCCGGACATGACCCCGGCCGCGGGGGCCGAGGCCTGTCACCATCAGCATCGACCCGCCCCGGGTCCGACAACAAGGGGCGGCGTTGCCAGAGCTCAGCGGCTCGGTCCGGTCACCAGCCCCGTCTCGTACGCGTAGATGACGGCGTGGACCCGGTCGCGCAGGTCCAGCTTCATCAGGACTCGGCCGACGTGCGTCTTCACCGTGGTCTCCGCGACGTAGAGGCGCTGCGCGATCTCCGCGTTGGTGAGCCCCTCGGCCAGCAGCCGCAAGGTCTCCCGCTCGCGCTCGGTCAGCCGGGCGAGCGCTGCGGCCGTGCTGTCCTCGTCGACGGCCCGAGGACGCTCGAGGTAGGACTCGATCAGGCGCCGCACCACGGTCGGGCCGAGGAGCGCCTCGCCGCGGTGGACGGCCCGGAGCCCTGCGACGAGGAGCTCCGGCTCGGTGTCCTTGAGCAGGAAGCCGCTCGCCCCGGCGCGGAGCGCGTCGTAGACGTACTCGTCCATGTCGAACGTCGTCAGCATGACGACGCGCGGGGCGTTCCCGCCGGCGGTCAGTCGCCGGGTCGCCTCGATCCCGTCGACGCCCGGCATGCGCACGTCCATCAGCACGACGTCGGGCTGGAGCTCGGCCGCCCGAGCCACGGCGGCCTCGCCGTCGGCCGCCTCGCCGACGACGCGGAGGTCGGGCTCGATCTCGAGGACGAGCCGGAAGCCGGTGCGGACGAGCGCCTGGTCGTCGACGATCAGCACGTCGATCCGCTCGGCGCCCGCCGTCCCGGTCGCCGCGCTCATGCCGGGTCCAGAGGCAGGGACGCGACCAGCTCGAAGCCGCCGCCGGGCCGGGCCCTGGCCACGAGCGAGCCACCGAAGACCGCGACGCGCTCCCGCATGCCGAGAAGGCCGCTGCCCGGCGGGGCCTGCTCCGCCGGGGCGGCGCCACGACCGTCGTCGCGCACCGCGACCTGGATGTGGTCGGTCGCGTAGCGCAGGGTGACCTCGGCGCGGTTCGGACGGTCGGCGTGACGGAGCGCGTTCGTCAGGCCCTCCTGCACGATGCGGTACGCCGTGAGGTCCAGCGCCGGTGCCAGCGCGCGCGGCGTGCCGCTGACGCTGACCTCGACGGGCAGTCCGGCCGTCCGGAACTGCTCCGCCAGCCCGTCGACCTGGTCCAGGCCCGGCGCGGGGGCCAGGAGCGTGCTGTCGTCCGCCTGGCGCAGCGCGCTGACCATCCGCCGCATCTCGGTGAGTGCCCCCCGACCGACGGCCTCCACCGTCTCCAGCGCCTGCCGCTCGACGGCCTGGTCCGCCGTCAGCCGCCGTCGCACGGCGGACGCCTGCACGGTCATGACGCTGACGGAGTGCCCGAGCACGTCGTGCAGCTCACGGGCGATCCGGTTGCGCTCCTCGGCGACCGCCTGCGCCTCCTGCTGCCGGCGCGACGCGCGACGCTGCTCGGCGTTGGTCGCCGACAGGCGCAGCAGGACGCCGACGAGCCAGGCGATGACGAACGGCGACATCCACACCATCGTGCCCAGCCGTTCCGGGGCCGCGGCACCGTCGTTCACCGGGTCGAACACGGACCAGGCGGCCCAGAAGACGACGCCGAGCACGGGAGCCGCCCAGGCGCGGCGGGCGGGGAGCCGCCGCCCCACGGTGTACCCGGCGACGAGCATCGACAGCGCGACGGCGGTGCCCTCGGGCGACCCGAAGACCGCGAACTCGACCGCGCTCACCACCACGATCGCGACCAGGCAACCGAGCGGGTGGACCCGCCGCACGACCAGGAGCGCAGCCGTGACGGCGTACAGCGTCGCCTGCGCCCACAACGGACCCTGGCGGTGCGTCGCGCCGACGCCCCACCACGCCTCGAGCTGCCCCAGCACGCCGACGGCGAGCGCGAGCGCGATGTCGAAGGACCAGCTCCTGCGGGTCACGGTTCGACGGTACGCCGGGGCGGGTGACCGGGCCGTCCTCCTTCCGCAGGAGGCGCCCGTCCTCCTCGAGGAGCGGCGCGGCTCGTCTCGCGGCAGGACGACCGCCGGGTCCGGGGTTCCTAGCGTCGGAACCGAGCCCCGACCGGGGCCGCGCCCAGCAGAGGAGCACGCCATGGAGATCACGGCACAGCACGCCCGGTGGATCAGCCGGTTCGCATGGCTCATGGCGATCGTCGCCACCGTCGCGGGTCAGCTGCACGCCGTGGCGCGCGCTCGCTCGCACCCGGGCGACCTCGTCGAGTCGCCCCTCTTCGCCGCCTGGGCCGAGCCTGCGCTGCGTGCGCTGCGCCCGCTCCTGGAGTGGGGGGACCCGTGGACCGTCTACGTCATGTACGGGAAGCTCTGGGCCCCGGTCGTCGTGGCGTTCATCGCGGCCGCCTACCTCGTGTACCGGCGCCGAGCGCCCGTCGGGGTGGAGCGCGTGCTCTGGCGGGTCACCCTCGGCGCCTACGTCGTCATGGCGGTGTCCGTCATCGGCGCCTACTTCACCCCGTGGATGGACGCCGCCTTCCTCCTCGGTGTCGGCGCCGTCGCGGTCATCGGCGTGTCGGGGAGCTGGTTCGGGATCGTCCTGCTCCGGCACGGCTTCCGCCCCAGGGTCACCGCGATCCTGGTGCTGCTCTTCGCGCCCCTCATGGTGGCCATCACCACCGTCACGACGCAGGGCAGCGCCCTCCTCCCGCTGTCCTGGGGGTGGGCGATCGCCGCCCACGTCGCCGCACGGCCGTCTGCGGCGGCCGCCGACGAGACGAGCATCGACCTCGGCGCGACGACGACGGCGTGAGCGTGCGCTACCGGCCGGGGAGCACGAGGTCGAGCACCCGGTGCAGGCGCGCCTCGCCGACGGTCGTGAGGGGCGGGAGCACCAGCGTGGTGATCCCGATCGCGGCCGCGGCGCCGTCCCACGCGCCGCGGTCGCCGACCATCAGGACGTCCTGCGGCGGCAGGGCCAGCCGGTCGAGCGCGTACCGGAAGATGACCGGGTCCGGCTTGGCGGCACCGAGCTCGTACGACAGCGCCCAGACGTCGACCAGGTCGGCCCACGTCGTGCCGTCGCCGGCGGGCTGCTGCGCGAAGACCGGGCGCAGGTCGACGTGGATGTCGCTGACGACGCCCAGCTTCACCCCCGCCGTCGCGAGCGTGCGCAGGAGCTCGCCGACGTCGACGGCGAAGGGGTTGAGGCTCGGGTCGGACTCGGCGGCGTACAGCGCGTCCGCCAGCTCGTCGTCCAGGCCCGCGGCGGCGAACCACTCCAGGTACGCGGCCTGGTGCTCGTCGACGTCGGTGTCGATCTCCGAGGAGTCCACGCGTGAGGCGTCGGCGGCACGCAGCCTCCGGACCACGCTCTCGACCGCTCCGGGCGACGCGTCGCGGCCCAGTGCCCGGAGCGCCGTCCGCGCGAGCCACGCGGTGGTCGGCGCCACCGCGAGCGTGCCGCGCCAGTCGAGCAGGACCGCGCGGAAGCCGGGCGTCGCCCGTCCGGGCGCGCCATGCCAGGCGTCGTGCAGCGGGACGAGGTCGGAGGTCACGACACGCCCGTGGCCTCGTACACGGGTGCCAGCTCGGTCCACCGGCGCTCCCACCCCGCGGCGGGCCGGGTGGCTGACCAGCCGTCGGGGTGCGCGGGCCCGCCGAGGTGGAGCGAGCGACCCAGGTCCTCGAGGTGGGCCTGCCAGCCAGCGGCGTGGACGTGCAGCTCGTCGAGCGGCAGCCCGCGCTCCTCGACGACCAGCCGGGTCCGGTCGCCCTCGGCCTCCAGCCACACCTCGGTCTGGGTCTGCCCGTCGCCGTCGGGCAGCGGGCTGGTCAGGAGGAGGTGATGCGGCGCGTCGCAGACCTCGATCCGCGCCGGCCCGGTCCACGTGCTGGTGAACACCATCTCGACGGTGCCCCCCACCCTCAGGTCACCGGAGACCTGGGCGATCCACCGCGCGAGCCGGTCGGGCGTCGTGCACGCCTCCCACAGGTCGTCGATGTCGGTGTCGTAGACGTCCTCGACCCGGATCGCTCCGGTCGTCGGGTCGAGTGCGCGCATCGTCGCGGGACGGTTCATGGCCGGGCCTTCTTCCCTCGGGCGATCTCGGTGTGGAGCGCGTCGAGGCGGTTGCCCCACAGCGCGCGGTAGTCCTCGAGCCACTCGTCGACCTCGACGAGGGCCTCGGGCCGCAGCCGGTAGATGCGCCGCTGCGCCTCCTGCCGCGCCTCCACCAGACCCGCCTCCCGCAGCACCCGCAGGTGCCGTGAGACGCCGGGCCGGGCGATGGGCAGGGCCTCGGCGAGCTCGCCGGCGGTGGCCTCGTGGTCCCGGAGGATCTCCAGGACGGTGCGCCGACTCGGGTCGGCGAGCGCTTGCAGGACGGCATCCATGGGGCGAGCGTAACCGCGTTGGTACGTAACCACAAGGGTACATGTCCGACCAGGGACCCGATCTGGCCGCGGGCGGCGTCGCCCGACCTCGGACGCACGAAGGCCCCGCACCGATCGGTGCGGGGCCTTCGTGCTGGGTACCGGCCGAGCCGGTACGGGTCAGACGGTGAGGTCAGACGGTCGCGGCGGCCGCGTCCTTGCGGGTGATCGCGGCACCGGCCGGGACCAGCGAACGGAGCGCGTAGCCGATGAGGAGGAACATGACGCCCATGCCACCGGCGAAGGCCGAGACACCGAAGGCGATCACCGAGGTGAAGAGCGAGCTGCGCAGGAAGGACGCGTTCATCATCGTGGCGCGGACCGGGTCCTCCTTGTCGAGCTCCGCGTAGGTCTTGCCCTCGGAGGAGTGCAGCGCGTGCTGGTTGATGATGTCGGCCTGGAAGTACGCGTCCAGGGGGCCGTCGACGGTCTTGCCACCGAACATCTCGGCGTCCTCGGCGACGGTGATGTTCTCCTCGAGGAGCTGGCTGCGGACCATGGTCCACACGGTCGCGCCGGCGATGATGAGGACGACACCAGCGATCATGGAGATGAGGCCGATGAGGCGGACGGGCTTGGTGGAGACGGTGCTGGACATGACTGACCTTTCCCAGGGGATGAGGGGTCGGAGTTCGCGTCCGGGTCCCTCAGGGGGCGACTTCCGCCCTCCGGTGAGTACTCTCCCAGGCTTTCACCGGTTCAAAGTCAGGTCCTAGGTCCGGGGGCCCAACGTCCCAGGCGCGCGGGTAGGCTCGTCGGCTCGTGAGCCGCCTCGTGGAAGCCGTCGTCCCCGCGCGCCTCGGCACCGGGTTCCGCTGGCTGCTGGCGTCGTCGTGGGTCTCGAACCTGGGCGACGGCATCGCGCTCGCGGCGGGCCCGCTCCTGGTCGCGTCGATGACCCGGGACCCCCTGCTCGTCGCGTCGGCCGCGACGTTCCAGTGGCTGCCCCCGCTGCTCTTCGCCGTGTGGGCCGGCGCGCTGTCCGACCGCCTCGACCGGCAGCGGATCGTCGTCGTCGTCGACCTGGTGCGTGCGGGCGTGCTCGCGCTGCTCTGCCTCGCCCTGGCGACCGACGTCGTCTCCGTCGCGCTCGTGCTCGCGGCCCTGTTCCTGCTCGGCACGGCCGAGGTGTTCGCCGACAACAGCGCCCAGACGCTGCTGCCGATGCTCGTCGCGCGCGACGACCTCGCCGTCGCCAACGCCCGCCTCCAGACCGGCCTGATCACGGTCAACCAGCTGGCCGGGCCGCCGCTGGGGGCGGCGCTGTTCGCGCTCGGGTCGGTGGTGCCCTTCGGCGCGCAGGCGGCGCTCGTGGCCCTCGGCGCCGTGCTCGTCTCGCGCATGGCGAAGCCCGCCCACCCCCGCCCGGCCGCCAGGACCAGGCTGCGGCACGACGTCGTGGAGGGCTTCCGCTGGGTCCGCAATCACGCGGCGGTGCGGACCCTGGCGCTGACCATCACCGTGTTCAACGTGACCTTCGGCGCGGCGTGGTCCGTGCTCGTCCTGTACGCGACCGAGCGCCTGGGCCTGACCGACATCGGCTTCGGCCTCATCACCACGGTGATGGCGATCGGGGGCCTGCTCGGCACCACCGCGTACGGCTGGATCACCCGCCGCGTCAGCCTCGGCGACCTCATGCGGATCGGCCTGGTGATCGAGACGCTCACGCACCTGGCCCTGGCCCTGACGACCAGCGCGCCCGTCGCGATGGTGGTCTTCTTCGTCTTCGGCCTGCACGCGTTCGTCTGGGGCACGACGTCGGTCACGGTGCGCCAGCGCGCCGTGCCCACCGCCCTGCAGGGCCGGGTCGGGAGCGTCAACCTCATGGGCAGCTACGGCGGGCTCGTCGTCGGCTCCGCGATCGGCGGGCTCGTGGCGCGTGAGTGGGGCGTCACGGCGCCGTTCTGGTTCGCGTTCGTCGGGTCGGCGGTCTTCGTCGTCCTGATCTGGCGCGAGCTGCGGCACGTCGCCCACGCGGACGAGCGCCCGGTCGAGGAGGCGCCTCAGCACTGACGCGGCTGTCGGCGGGCGCGGCTAGCGTGCGGACCATGATCCGGACCGTGGCCATCGAGAACTACCGCTCGCTGCGCGAGGTCACCACGGCGCTCGAGACCCTCACCGTCGTGACGGGCCCCAACGGGAGCGGCAAGACCAGCTTCTACCGGGCGCTGCGCCTGCTCGCCGACCTCGCGCGCGAGGGTGCCATCTCGACGCTCGCGCAGGAGGGCGGGATGCGCTCGGCCCTGCACGCCGGTCCGCGCGACCGGGCGGCTGTCGCGATGCGCCTCGGCTTCTCCAGCGACGACCTGTCGTACGCGATCGACCTCGGGCTCCCCCAGCCCGGCGTCAGCCCGTTCGAGCAGGACCCCGAGATCAAGGTCGAGGCGGTCTGGTCCGGCCCGGTGCTGCGCCCCGCGACGCTGGTCGCCGACCGCCACGGCCCGCGCGTGCGCACCCGGTCCGACGACGGCTCGTGGCGGACCGCGGACTGGCGGTTGGGCGACCACGAGTCGCTCATGTCCGCGCTCGCCGACCCGACGCAGACGCCCGAGCTCTACGCGGTCCGCGAGCAGGCGCGGCGCTGGCGGTTCTACGACCACTTCCGGACCGACCCCGGGGCCGGGGCCCGGCGTCCGGCGGTCGCCACCTACACGCCCGTGCTCGGTGCGGGCGGCGAGGACCTCGCCGCCGCCCTGCTCACGATCCAGCGCGTGGGGGTCGGTGCGGTCCTGGACGCCGCGGTCGAGAACGCCTTCGACGGGGCGCGGCTGGAGATCGTGGAGGACGGCGAGGGAGCCTGCCGCCTGGCGCTGCACCAGCCCGGCCTGCGTCGTCCGCTCGGTGCGGCCGAGCTGTCGGACGGCACGCTGCGCTACCTCCTCCTCGCGGCCGCGCTGCTCTCCCCGCGCCCGCCCGGGCTCCTGGTCCTCAACGAGCCGGAGGCGAGCCTGCACCCCAGCCTGATGCCGGCGCTCGCGGCGCTCGTGGTCGAGGCCGCGACCCGGTCCCAGGTCGTGCTCGTGACCCACTCGGGTGACCTGGTGCGCGCGCTGCGGGGCGAGGCCCTGCTCCTCGAGCTGGAGCGCGCGGAGGGCGCGACGACCGTCGTCGGGCAGGGCAGGCTCGACGGGCCGCCGTGGTCGTGGCCGCGCCGCTGACGTCCGCTCGCCCTCGGAGCCTCGGGACGGGACCATGGGGCACCGGACGACGATGGAGGAACCCGTGCCGCACCTGACCGACCTTCCCGACCTCGCCGACCTCACGCGCTCGCACCTCGCGGCCGCGCACGCCTCGCCGCACGGCCGCAGCGCCGAGCTCGTGCTGCACGACGGCGTCCTGCGTCAGACGGTCATCGCCCTCACCGCGGGGTCCGAGCTGGCCGAGCACAACTCCCCGCCGGCGGCGAGCGTCTTCGTGCTCGCCGGGCGCGTGCGCGTCACCGGCATGGAGGTGGACGAGATCGCCGCCGGCCAGCTCGCGCGCCTCACGCACGAGCGGCACGGCGTCGTGGCGGTCGAGGACTCGGCCTTCCTGCTCACCACCGTGACGAGCCTGGAGCCCGCGCAGGTCCGGCTCGACGACGCGCAGGCGCGGCCCCGCTGACGGGAGCCGGCGCTCAGGGGCCGGCGCTCAGGCGCCGAGCCGGGCGCCGAGGCGCTCGAGCAGACCGGCCCAGCCGTGGGCGGAGCCGTAGGTCGCGGACATCTCTGCCGCCGCCGCCCCGTAGGACTCGAGCCCGCGGTGCTCGAGGCGCACCAGCGTGCCGCCGCCGTCGGCGGGCGTGAACGTGACCTCGACCTGCGTCACGAGCGCGGGGTCGTACGTCCAGTCCGCGCCGATCTGCCAGGTCAGCAGGACGCGGCTCGGCGGCTCCCACGCGAGGACGCGGCCCCAGTCGCACTCGACCCCCGCCGCGTCGCGCTCGTACCAGCGGCCGCCCACCTCCGGCTCCAGGCCGATGCGGGTGAACGGCTGCGCCCCGATGGAGTGACCGGGGTCCCACCACCGCTCCATCCTCGCCGTGAACGCCTCGAAGACCGTGGCCGGCGGCGCGCTCACCCGCACCTGCGCCACGATCGGGGCGACGGCGACCTCGGCCGCCACGTGCTTGTCGACGGTCATCGCGTCGTCCTCTCCTGGGGTGGTGCGCCGGGGTTGGCACCGGGCGTGCCAGCGGGTCCGGGCGTGGCGCCGGACTCCACGAAGTCGGCGAACGCAGCCAGCCGCCGCGTCCAGAACCGGTCGAGGTACTCGCGGAGGGCGGCGACGCCGGCGGTGTCGAGCTCGTAGATGCGGCGCGTGCCCCGCGCGTGGTCGTGGACGAGCCCGGCCTCCTTGAGCACCCTCAGGTGCTGCGAGACGGCCGGGCGGCTCACGGGCAACGACGCGGCGAGCTCCCCCACCGGACGGGGCGCCGCCGCGACCTGCTCGAGCACCGCGCGCCGCGTCGGGTCGGCGAGCGCCTCGAGGACGGATCCGTAAGTGGCCACGAACCGTAAGTTACTGCTGACGGAGCGCAGCGACAAGGGGTCGGTGCGGCGGAATGCCGCACCTGCCCCCTCGGGTTGCCCCCACGTGAGCCACCCGACCCCCGCCGCAGCACCCGCCCCCGACGCCGCCGACGGCGCGACGCCCCAGCCCTCCCCGGGCGCCACCGGGACCCTCCCGCTCGCGGTCCTCGACTTCGTCGGGATCGAGCACGGCGAGAGCGCGCACGACGCGCTGCAGGGCGCGATCCGCGTCGCGCAGGCGGTCGAGGCCGCCGGGCTCCGGCGCTACTGGGTCTCGGAGCACCACAACATGCAGACCCTCGCGTGCAGCGCGCCGGAGATCCTGGTCGCTGCCGTCGCGGCACGCACGACGACGCTGCGCGTGGGTGCGGCCGGGATCATGCTGCCCAACCACGCGCCCTTCAAGGTCGCGGAGACCTTCCGCACCCTGCTCGGGCTCTACCCCGGCCGGATCGACCTGGGCCTCGGCCGCGCGCCGGGGACGGACCCCCTGACCGCGCACGTGCTGCGCCGCGGCGCGCAGGTCGACGTCGGCTCCGAGTTCCCCGGACAGGTCGCCGAGCTCCTCGCCTTCCTCGGCGACGGGTTCCCCGAGGGGCACCCCTACGGGCGCCTCGTGGCGGCGCCCGTGGTGGACGAGAAGCCACCGGTGTTCGTCCTGGGCTCGAGCCCGTACGGCCCGCAGTTCGCCGCGATCAACGGGCTGCGCACGGTGTTCGCGCACCACATGAGCCCCGACCTGGCGATCGACGCGCTGCGCCGCTACCGCGCGGAGTTCCGCCCCGGGCCGGACGGTGCCGGGCCGTGGTCCGCGATGTCGGTCCTGGCGTTCGCGAGCGACGACGAGCAGGCGATCGGCGAGTTCGAGGCCGGCTGGTCCCTGACCATGCAGAACCTGGCCCGCAACATCCGCGAGCCGCTGCGTCCGGAGGACGTGCGCACGTACGCGGCATCTAGCGCGTTCGCGTCGCGCCGGCTCGTCGAGGGGCCCGACCAGCGGATGGTGACGGGCCCGGCCGACGTCGTGGTCGACCGGCTGCGCGACCTGCAGCAGCGTGCCCAGGTGGACGAGCTGGTCCTGGTCACGCCGTCGATCGACCGCGACCGCCGCATCGCGAGCCTCGAGGCGATCGCGACCGCCTGGCCCCGCTGACCCGGCCGACGCGACCGCGTGGCTCGGCGCCCCGGCGCTTCCGTGCGCCCTGGGTGACCGATGGGGCGGGTGGGGCCGCTGGTGCTCACCTGAGCCCCACCCGTCCCACCAGCACCGACGGGCGCACGGACTCGCGCGGGCCGGGTGGCGGGCCGGGGCGGGGCGGGGTGGTGCCGGCGCGCGGTCAGGGCTTGGGGCGGCGGCCCGAGGCGGCGACCAGCGCCGCGACGAGCGCGAGCGCCACGCCCCACTGCACCGCGACCAGGATCGGCGTCGTGACGCCGACGTAGAGCGCCAGCGCCGTCGGCAGGGTGCCGACGAGCACGACGTCGACGCCCTGCGTCATCCCGGTCGTGGGCGGCACGCCGCCCATCGGGGTGCTGACCGCGGGCATGCGGTACTTGGGCGGCGGACGGTAGGCGGCCCGCACCGCAGCCGCCGCGAGCACCAGCGCCCACGCGGGCGCCACGGGGCCCAGGCCCGGCACCGTCGCCACGGCGGCCGCCGACCACACGGCCGCCGCCGTCAGGGGTGCGACGCCGTGGGCGACCCGCGCCCAGCGCGCCGAG
>NZ_JACEXH010000212.1:0-4975 GCF_014525465.1 Actinotalea sp. JY-7885
CGAGTCCGGCGCCGACCCAGACCGCCCGGCCCGCGACGGGCGGGGCGCTCATCGCGCCGCCCCGACCCGGTCGTCGGAGTCGAGCAGCCGGTGCCAGCACGCCGTGAGGTCCTCGCCCGGGCGGACCGCGCACGCCGTCCAGCCCGCGCGCCGCAGCGCGCGCAGCGTGCGGGCCTCGTCGGTCGTCGGCGTGCCGTCGGGACCCGAGCCCGTGGTGCGGACCATGGCCCAGCCGACGCTCAGGTCGCCGATGCGCGCGAGCGTCGTCAGCGTGTCGACCTCGAGCGCGCCGACGACCGCGAAGACCAGCTCCGCACCGCGGCCCTGCTCGCTGAGGGTGTCCACGGCCGTGAGGAGCCACGAGGTGCGGGTCGCCGGGCTGGTGGGGCGGACGAGGTCGACGGCCTGGTCGAGGAGGGCCGCCGCGGCCGTGCCGTCGGCGTCGGCGCGGTGGTGGTCGCGTGCCGCCCCCAGGGCGTCACCGCCGAGCAGGCGCACGTGGTGGCCGGCACCCGCGAGCGCGAGCGCGATCGACGCGCCCAGCGAGATCGTCCACTCGGCACCGGCGTCGTCCACCGGCAGGTCGAGGAGCACGCTCGCGGGCCGGCGGCCCGCGCGCTCGTCCTGGCGCACCATGAGCTGGCCGCGACGGGCGCTGCTGCGCCAGTGCACCCGCCGCAGGTCGTCGCCCGTCCGGTAGTCGCGCAGGGACGAGTCGTCGGCCGCGGCGGTGCGCGCGCCCAGCGACGCCCGGTCGGCGTCGGTCGCGGCTGCCCCGTGCGCGACGGGCAGCACGGCGGTCGCCGGCCGGACGGCGACGAGCATCGCCTCGCCCAGCGCCCCGCGCCACCGGGCGACACCGAAGAGGTCGTGGCGTTGGACCTCGAGCGGCCCCACGGGCCAGCGGCCACGGCGTTGCGGCTCGATCGCGTAGCGCAGGCCGAGGCGCCCCGGCGACCGCTGGACCCGCGCCCGCAGCGGCCGGGGTCCCGAGAGCTCTCGCGCCGCGCGCTCCGCGATCTGCAGCCGGTCGAGCCGGTGCGCGCCGCTCGTGCTCGTGACGTCGACGTGGACCGTCGCCGGCTCGCCCCGCGTCACGGGGTGCGGGACCACGTGCCGGGTCAGGGCGAGGCGCCCGCGTCCCTGCAGCCGGCCCTCCATGACCAGGGAGCCGACCGCGGCGGCCACGACGAGGAGGAGCAGGGCGCCGATCTGGGTGACCAGGCGGACGCCGGTGAGCGCTCCCGAGACCGCCGTCACGGCGCCCACGGCGCCCAGCGCGGCACCCCGGCCGGTCGGGCGGACTCCGCGCAGCGCCTCCCTCATCCGCCTCAGCCGATCGCGCGCCGGTCGGGAGCCGCGGTGCGGACCGCCGGGAGCCGGGTGCGGGCGACGACCGCCTCGAGGGTCTGCGCGACGCTGCGGCCCGACAGCCGTGCGTCCGTGCTGGCCAGGAGGCGGTGGGTGAGCACCGGTGCGGCGAGGTCCTGCACGTCGTCGGGCAGGACGTGGTCCCGGCCCGCCATGGCGGCGGACGCCTTGGCGATCCGCAGCAGCTGGATCGCGGCTCGCGGCGACGCGCCCAGCCGCAGCATGGGGTCGTGGCGTGTGGCGTCGGCCAGGTCCACGACGTACTGCTTGATCCCGGGTGCGGCGTACAGCCGCCGCGCGACGTCGACGATCGCGGCGATCTCGGTCGCGCTCGTCACGTGCGTCAGGTGGGCGAGCGGGTCGGCGGCCTCCTGGCGGTCGAGCATCTCGACCTCGGCGGCCCGGTCGGGGTAGCCGACGCTGAGGCGCACCATGAAGCGGTCGCGCTGCGCCTCGGGCAGGGCGTAGGTGCCCTCCATCTCGATGGGGTTCTGCGTCGCGACGACGAGGAACGGCCGGGGGAGCGCGTACGTCGTGCCGTCGATCGTGGTCTGCCCCTCCTGCATGCACTCGAGCAGCGCCGACTGCGTCTTGGGGGAGGCGCGGTTGATCTCGTCGCCGATGACGACGTTGGCGAAGACGGGGCCGGGGCGGAACTCGAACTGGTGCGACTCGGGACGGTAGATCGTCACGCCCGTGAGGTCGCTCGGCAGCAGGTCCGGCGTGAACTGGATGCGCCCCACGCTGCAGTCGACCGATCGTGCGAGCGCCTTGGCCAGCGTCGTCTTGCCCACGCCCGGCACGTCCTCGAGCAGCACGTGGCCCTCGGCGAGGAGCGCCGCGACCGTGAGCCGCACCAGCTCCGCGCGGCCGGAGATGACCGTCTCCATGGCCGCCCGTACGCGCTGCGCGGTGTCGGCGACGTCGTCGATCTCGCGCGCGGAGGGCAGTGCGTGCATGGCGACCCCTTCCTCGGCTGTCCCGAGCGTAGGCGACCGGGTGCCCTGGGGCGATGGCCCCCGGGCGGGCGATCCCCCACTTCGCTCCACCGGGACGGGTCGCCGGCGCCGCGCCCGGTGCGCTGCCCCGCACGCCGGGGCGTCCTGGCCCCCGGGACGCGCCTGGGGCGGCGCCCGCCGCGTCACGGCCCTCCACCGTCCTCCACCGCCCCTCACCTGCGGCGACACCGTGGCAGGAGGGTGAAACGTGGCACTGCTCCCTTGCTGGTGGAGGGAAGTGGAGTACTGTGGTGGGACCTGGGGAGCGGTGGGCCTGCCCGGGGCGCGCAACGGGGTGAGGGGAGGGCGCGACGTGGCGAACGAGCCGACGGCGTACGCGTCCTACACGCCCTTCCTGGGCACCTACACGCCGCGGCTCGACGACAAGGGCCGGCTGATCCTGCCCGCGAAGTTCCGCCCCCAGCTGGCCTCCGGACTGGTGGTCACGCGCGGGCAGGAGCGCTGCCTCTTCGTCTTCCCCATGGACGAGTTCCGGCGGATGCACGACCAGATCCGCCAGGCGCCCGTCACGAGCAAGCAGGCCCGCGACTACCTGCGCGTCTTCCTCTCCGGCGCGCACGACGAGGTGCCGGACAAGCAGGGGCGCCTGTCGATCCCGGCGGCGCTGCGGTCCTACGCGGGGCTCGACCGGGATGTCGCCGTGATCGGCGCCGGCACCCGGGTGGAGATCTGGGACGCGGCGGCCTGGGAGACCTACCTCGAGGAGCAGGTCACCACCTACTCCGAGACCGCCGAGGAGGTGTTCCCCGGTGCCTTCTGAATGACCACGGGGCCGGGCAGACCGGCCGCCTCCGCACGACGAGGTCTCTCCCCGCCCGCTCTGGCGCACTTCCCCGGTGCCAGAGGGGCTGCGGAGGGAGACCTGGTCGGGCGGCGGAGGGCCGCCCGACCTGCAACCACCGAGGCACGACGCACCACGCACCACGCACGACGCGCGCCGGCGCGGGACCACACGAGCACCGCGCGCAGCCGCGGACGACACGACGCACGACGCACCGAGGAGGTGGGGATGGACCAGGAGCGCGCGACCTCCGACCGGCACGTGCCCGTCCTCCTCGACCGGTGCGTCGAGCTGCTCGGCCCGGCGCTCGAGGGGCCGGACGCCGTGCTCGTCGACCTGACGTTGGGCATGGGCGGGCACACCGAGGCCCTCCTGGGTCGCTTCCCGACGCTGCGGGTCGTCGGACTGGACCGCGACCTGCAGGCGATCGCGCTCGCGAGCGAGCGGCTGCGCCCCTTCGGCGACCGGTTCACCGCCGTGCACGCGGTCTACGACGAGGTCCTCGACGTGGTCCAGGACGTCGTCGGCCGACCGGTGCAGGCCGTGCTCGGGGACCTCGGGGTCTCCTCGCTGCAGCTCGACGAGGCCGAGCGCGGCTTCTCGTACGCCAAGGACGCCCCGCTGGACATGCGGATGGACGCGTCCACCGGCCCGACGGCGGCCGACGTCCTGAACACCTACCCGGAGGCGGAGATCGTGCGCATCCTGCGGCAGTACGGCGAGGAGCGCTTCGCGCCCCGGATCGCCCGTACCGTCGTGGCGCGCCGCGCGGCCGCCCCGCTGACCCGCACGGCCGAGCTGGTCGACATCGTGCGCGCCTCGATCCCCGCGGCCGCGCGCGCCACCGGCGGCAACCCGGCCAAGCGCACGTTCCAGGCGCTGCGCATCGAGGTCAACGGTGAGCTCGAGGTGCTCGAGCGGACCATGCCGGCCGCGATCGAGGCCCTGGCCGTCGGCGGCCGGATCGTGGTCATGGCCTACCAGTCGCTCGAGGACCGGCTCGTCAAGCGAGCGCTCGCCCGCGGCGCGGTCTCGAGCGCACCCGCCGGGCTCCCGGTCGAGCCGGAGACCCACCGCCCGTACCTGCGCCTGCTCACGCGGGGCGCCGAGCGGGCGTCCGAGGCGGAGCTGGCCGCGAACCCGCGGTCCGCGTCGGTGCGGTTGCGCGCCGCCGAGCGGCTGCGCGCCACCCCCGACCACCTGCGTGAGCTCAGCGGGGGGTGGGCACGATGAGCGCGGCGGAGCAGACCGCGGTGCGGGCCACCGCCCGCACCGCACCCGCGCCCTCGCCCGGGCGTCGGCGGGCGCCCGAGCCGGCTCCCCGCCTGCGCGTGGTGCGTGCGCCCGCCCAGGCCCGCACGCGCGTGCCCTTCGTGGTCCTGTGCATGGCGCTCCTGGCGGCGTCGCTCCTCGGGGCGCTGCTCCTGAACACCTCGATGGCGCAGGGCGAGTACGAGCGCCTCGCGCTCCAGCAGCGGCTCGCCGAGTCCTCGCGCGAGCAGGAGCGGATCGCGACCGAGCTGCGCGCCGCGGAGTCCTCGACCCAGCTCGCTGCCGCCGCGACGGCGCTGGGCATGGTGCCGACCACGCACGGCGCCTACCTGCGCCTGGCGGACGGCGCGGTGCTCGGTGACCCCGTCCCCGCGGGGGCCGAGGGATGAGCCCGCGCACGCCCGGGTCCGGCTCGCCCGGGCGGGGTCCCGCCACCGAGCCACGCAGGGCAGAGCCGCGCAGGGCAGAGCAGAGCCGCACCGAGGCGGGCGCCCGGACGCCCCGCGGCGGCGAGCGCCGCCAGGGCGTGCCG
>NZ_JACEXH010000213.1:0-4926 GCF_014525465.1 Actinotalea sp. JY-7885
ACCACCGGCCGCGGCACCGCCCTCCGCACCGCCGAGCGCACCGCCACCCGCCGGCGCACCCGCCGGACCAGCGACCGAACCGCCCGCCGGACTGCCCGCCGGCGCGCTGCCGCGCGGGAGCGCCCCGGTCGTGAAGTCGTACCCGCACGCCTCGCAGAACAGGGCGCCGTCGACGTTGTTCGTCTGGCAGTTGGGGCACGCGACCCCGCCCGACAGCACCGACGGCGCGGGAGCCGCCGGGCGCGCCGGGGCCGCGCCTCCCGCACCCGCACCACCGCCCGCCGCGCCCGCGGCGATCGGCGCGCCGCAGGTGTCGCAGTAGTCCGTCGACGCGCTCGTGTGCCCCTGGGGGCAGACCGCGCTCACTTGCGCACCCGCGTCGTCTTGGTCGAGGCCGTGTCGAGCGCCATCTCGTCGAGCTTGGCGACGTCCTTCTTGAGCCGTACCTTGCCGGTCGCCGGCTCGTCGATCTCGACCACGCGACGCAGCTTCGACGTCGCCTCCTCGTTGCCCGTCTGCGCCGCGAGCTGTGCGGCGCGCCCGAGCTTCGCCGTCGCGGTCCGCTCGTCGCCCATCGCGCGCGCCGCGAGGCCGTCCTGGATGACCTGGGCGAGCTCGGCCTGGCCCGTGTAGTGCGCGACCTCGGGGTTGATCTGCGCCGTCAGCTCGCTGTTGTCCGACCACTGCGCCTTGACCAGGCCCTGGGCGGTGACCTCGTCGCCGACGACGAGCTGCACGCGCGCCGCGAGCTGCTCCTGGCCGACGGCGCGCGACGCGGGCAGCCGGACCGCGACGTGGAAGTCGCGCGACTCGTCGCCCCAGCTGCCGGTCGGGTACGCGCCCGTGAGCGGGTTGACCTCGCGCCGGCGCGGCGTCAGGTCCTCCACCGACGGCGAGACCTGCCGGACGAAGAGCACCTGCGCGCCCTGCGGCGCCCACACCCGCAGGTCCGCCGCAGCGACGCCCCGGCTCATCGCCGCCCGCATGAGCGACGCGAACTCCGCGGCCATCTGGTCCGGCCGCGGGATGAGGTCGACCGTGCCCATGAGCGCCTGCGCGATGCGGCGCACCTCGCCGACCTCCCACGCCGCGCCGACCCCGCGGCAGTCGCACTGGAAGACGCCGATCGCGGAGCGCAGGCGCGCGTCCAGCTCCTGCGGCGACTCGTGCTGGTTCTTGCCGTCGGTGAGCAGGATCGCGTGGCGCTGCGTCACGCCCGGCACCGACGTCGCCACGCGCGCCGCCAGCTCGAGCCACGTCCCCATGGCCGTGCCGCCGTCGGGCGCGAGCGTCGCGATGGCGCGCCGCGCCTCCTCGCGCGTGCGCCGGTCCATGCGCGTCATCGCGCCCTCGCGCACGTCCGTCGGGTACACGAGGCGCGCGACGTGGCTGCCCGCGATGACCGCGAACCACGTGCCCTCGACCACCTGGTCGAGCGCGGCGTTCGCGGCCTCCTGCGCGGCCCGCACGCCCTCGTGGCCCATCGAGCCGGAGGTGTCGATGAGGACCAGCTCGGCCGCGCCCCCGCCGCCGCTCTGCCCGGCCTGGCCGGCCCCGCTGCACTCGACCGTGACGATCGCGTGCACGTCCGTGCTGCCGTCCGCCAGGAACTCGTTCTGGTACACCGCCGCGGTGAAGCTCGTCATGCCGGGTCTCCTTCGTGGGTCCGTGCTGTCGCAACCGTAGGGGTGTCGAGCCTCGCCAGCGCGACGGTGATGTTGTCCTTGCCGCCCTGCGCGTTCGCCCACCGCACCAGGGCCTGCGCGGTCGCGAGCGGTTCGCCGCCCGCTCCCGCCGCGGCCCGAGCGACCACGCCCGCCGCCGCCGTCGGCTCCGAGCAGTAGTTCCACAGGCCGTCCGAGCACAGCAGCAGCCAGCCCGGGCCGTCGAGCGTCAGGTGGGTGACGCGGGGGACCTGGTCGTGCGCGTCGACGCCGAGCCAGCGCGTGATGGCGTGGGCCTGCGGGCCCGCCTCGGCGTCCGCCTGCGGGACGCCGTCGGCGATCTGCTCGGCGGCCCACGAGTCGTCGGTGGTGAGCACGGCCGGCTCGCCCGCGTCGGGCAGCCAGTACGCCCGGCTGTCGCCGACGTTGCCGACCGTGAGCCGCTCGCCGTCCAGCACGGCGGCCACGAAGGTGCACGACGGCGGGCTGTCGCCGTGCTCGTCGTGCGTCACCTCCTCGACCGCCTTGGCGGCGGCCGCGCCGGCCGCGGCCAGCCGCTTGGCGGCGAGCGCGGCGAGCGCTGAGCCCTGCGCCAGACCGGCGCCGCGCTCGCGCACGAGCACGTCGCACGCCGCGCGCGCCGCCGCGAGCGAGGCCACGTCCGAGGCCTCGGAGCTCGAGACGCCGTCGCACACGACGAGGGCGGCCCACGTCCCGGGCACGGGCGCGGCGTCGACCGCCGCGGCGTCCTCGTTGCGGTGGTGGCGGCGGCCCCTGTCGCTCACCGACGCGACCCACGGCTGGGGCTGCTCGACCATGTGGTCGCGCGGCAGCGGCGCCTTGGTCCCGCACTGGGTGCAGTAGCCGTCGGCGTCGACGTCGCCTCCGCACTCGGCGCACGCGCGCGTCACCGGCGGTGCGACCGCCGCCGCCCGGCGCCCGCCGCGGGCGGAGGAGCGGAGCGCGACTGTCGGCACCGTGGGCGCCGACTCCCGCCGGACGTCCGGCTGCGGCGGCGGGGCGGCCACCAGGGGCAGGTCGGCCCCGCACTCCTCGCAGAAGCGGGCCCCGAGGGGCGCGACCGTGCCGCAGCCGGCGCAGACCACGGGACCGTCCGTCGTCGGCGCGCTCACCGCAGCGTCCAGCGCCGCACGCCGTTGGCGGCGTCGACCAGCGCGATGCGCTCGGCCGGCGTGGCCGCCGCCGCCGCGAGCTCGCGGTAGGTGCGCTCGAGCCCGTCGCGCAGCGACTTCTCCTCGGCGGGCCACGTCCCGATGGTCACCGCCTTCTGCGGACCGTGCTCGCGGACGTGCGCGAGCGCCGCCTCCAGGGCGCCGGCCGTGAGCCGCGTGCGCTCGGCGGGGTCGATGCCGACGTCGTGCAGCGACGTCATCGCCTCCGCGAGCGCCGGCAGCCCGCCGTCGGACGCGACGAGCAGGGCGGCGCGCTGGCGCCGCGCCTCGGTGTACGCGCGCGACGTCGCGGGGACCAGGTCGAGGGCGGCGACGGCCTCGCGGACCGTGCCGCGCGCGGCCCGGATGCGCGCCATCGCGAAGGCCGACGGCGGGACGTAGGCGGCGTCGGTCCGCGCGCACGTCGCGTAGAGGGACTCGGCGATCTCGGGCTCGCCGCTCGCCTCGCAGGCCAGCGCGAGCGCGAGCTTGGGCGCGAGCTCGCCCGGCACCTGCCCGTAGACGGCGTTGAAGGACGCCTGCGCCCCGTGGCCGTCGCCCGCGGCGAGCGCCGCGAGCCCCTGGAACCACACCGCCCGCCACTCCCACGGGTCCGCCGCGAGCAGCTCGTCGACCGCCTTGGAGACGAGGTCGCGGCGGCCGGCGTCGAGCGCGGCACGCGCGATGGCGAGCAGCACCTCGGCGGACCGCTCGGGAGCGCGCTCGAGCTGGACCAGGCGCGCCTGCGGGTCCCGGACGTCGACCGTCGCCAGCCAGCCCGTCTGGGGGTCGCCGGTGTCCACGCGCAGCGCCGGCAGGTCCTGCCAGCCCGCGACGGCGGTCGCCGAGTCCGGCCCGTGGAACAGCAGGGAGGGAGCCGCGTCGGTCGCGGCGGCGTCGGTGTCGCCCGCGGCGCGGTCGATCGCGACGACCTCGCGCAGGACGCCGTGGAGCTGGACGCGGAGCTCGGCCACGGTGGCGAACCGGTCCGCCGGGTCGGGCGCGCACGCCTTGGCCACGAGCCGGTAGAAGGAGTCGTACCGCTGGAACAGCGGCGTCTGGTCCACGGGCGGCAGGCTCGCCACGTACGTCGACTGGTACCCGCGGAACTCCATCGCGAGCACCAGCAGCGTGCGGCCGAGCGTGTAGATGTCGGAGGCGACCGACGTGCCGATCTCGGCGACCTCGGGCGCCTGGTACCCGACCGTGCCGTAGATCGCCGAGTCCTGGTCGTCGATCCGGCGCACGCCGCCGAGGTCGATGAGCTTGACGTCGTCGCCGATCTGGATGAGGTTGTCCGGCTTGAAGTCGCAGTACACGAGGCCGAGGTCGTGCAGGTACTCGAACGCGGGCAGGATCTCGAGCACGTACGCGATCGCCTGGTCGAGGGGGAACGGGTCGTACCGTCCGCCCGCCGCCTCCATGCGCTCCTTGAGCAGGCCCTTGAGGGAGTGCCCGCCGACGTACTCCATGACGGTGTAGCCGGCGCCCTCGTGCGTGACGAAGTTGTAGATCTCGACGATGCGCGGGTGCTCCACCTGGGCCAGGAACTGGCTCTCGGCGATCGCGGCGGCGAGCGCGTCGGCGTCACCGGTGTTGAGCAGGCCCTTGAGGACCACCCACCGGTCGGAGACGTTCTTGTCGCGCGCGAGGTAGATCCAGCCCAGCCCGCCGTGGGCCAGCGCGCCGGCGACCTCGTACTGCCCGCCGACGAGGTCGCCGGGCTTCAGCTTGGGCGTGAACGAGTAGGGCGAGCGGCACTGCGGGCAGAAGCCCTCCGTGCGCCCGGGCCGCCCGTCGACGGAGCGGCCGACCTCGGCGCCGCACGAGGGGCAGAACCGCTTGTGCTCGGCCACCTCGGGGTTCGCCATGATCGCCGTCGCGGCGTCGATCGGCGGTGCGGGCGCGATGGTCGTCAGGCCGGCGCCGAGGCGCGCGGCGCGCAGGCGCTTGGACGAGCCGCCGACGCGCCGGGTGACGCCGGTGGTCCGTCCCGTGCGCGCGGAGCCCATGGCGGTCGAGGCGAGGCGGCTGGACGTGCGGGTCGACGTCGCGCCGTCGGCCCCCGCGGGTCCGGCGTCCGGGGCGGC
>NZ_JACEXH010000214.1:0-4920 GCF_014525465.1 Actinotalea sp. JY-7885
GACGACGCCGTCGGCCGCCGGTTGCTCGCGGTGGTCGCCGAGGCGCAGGCGGCGGGTGTCGACGCGGAGGCGGCGCTGCGCGCCGTCGTGCGCGACCTCGAGGCGCGCGTGCGCGCCGCCGAGAGGGCGTGACCTCCGCGACGTGCACGGCCGCAGCACCGCCCGGTGGGCCCCACGTCCCGCCAGCCGCCGCCGCCGGCGGCTAGCGTCGGTGCCCTGGGAGTCGGCTGGGGAGGTCGCATGAGGATCGGTGTCCCGCGTGAGACGCGGGCGGGGGAGCGGCTCGTCGCCGCCACCCCCCAGACCGTGGGCCAGCTGCACAAGCTGGGGTACGAGGTGGTCGTCGAGTCGGGCGCCGGGGCGGGTGCCTCGTTCCCCGACGGCGCGTACGCCGAGGCGGGCGCGACGGTCGTCGACGCCGGGACGGCCTGGTCGAGCGACGTCGTCGCCACCGTGACGGTGCCGCCGGAGGAGTCGCTGCCCGCGCTCGGGCTGCGCCCCGGCGCCGTGCTCATCGGGATGATGGCGCCGGCCGCCCGTCCCGGTCTGCTCGGCGCGCTCTCGGCGGCCGACGTCACCGGGCTGGCCCTCGACGCGGTGCCGCGCATCTCCCGCGCGCAGTCGCTCGACGTCCTGAGCACGCTCTCGAACGTCGCCGGCTACCGCGCCGTGATCGAGGCCGCGGAGGAGTACGGCGGCATGTTCACCGGCCAGGTGACCGCCGCCGGCAAGACCGCGCCGGCCGAGGTCTTCGTCATCGGTGCCGGTGTGGCGGGCCTGGCCGCGATCGGCGCGGCCGTGAGCCTGGGTGCGCGGGTCCGTGCCTACGACGTGCGGCCCGAGGTCGCCGAGCAGATCGAGTCCATGGGTGCGCAGTTCGTGCGCGCCGAGGTGCCCGGGGCTGCGTCCGGGCCCAGCGCCGACGGCTACGCCGACGCGCTGACCGCCGAGCAGGAGGCCGCCGTCGCGCGCATGTACGCGCAGGAGACGGCCCGCGCCGACGTCGTCATCACCACCGCGCTGGTCCGCGGCACCGCCCCGACGACCATCACCTCCGCGATGGTCGCCGCGATGCGGCCGGGCAGCGTCGTCGTGGACCTCGCCGCCTCGGGCGGGGGCAACTGCGAGCGCACCGTCCCCGGGGAGCGCGTCGTCACCGAGAACGGCGTCGTCGTGCTCGGCTGGACGGACCTGACCAGCCGCATGCCGCGCCACACGTCCCAGCTGTTCGGCACGAACGTGGTCAACCTCCTCGCGCTCCTGACGCCCGAGAAGGACGGCGAGCCCGTCCTGGACCTCACGGACCCGGTGCAGCGCGGGATGACCGTCGCGCACGAGGGCCAGGTGCTGTGGCCGCCGCCCCCGGTGCAGGTGTCCGCCGCGCCGGCGACGACGCCCGCCGCGCCGCAGGCCGCACCCGCGGTGGACCCCCGGGCGGCCGCGCGCCGGCGGACGCGGTCCACGGTCCTCGCGGGACTGGGCGCCGTGCTCGTCACGCTGGCGCTGTCGTTCGCGCCACCGGACCTGCACGGGCACGTCATGGTGCTCGCGCTCGCGGTGGTCGCCGGCTACTACGTGATCTCCAACGTCACGCACGCGCTGCACACGCCGCTCATGGCGCAGACCAACGCCGTGTCGGGGATCATCCTCGTCGGCGCGCTGCTGCAGCTCGGCTCGGACAACCTGCTCGTCACGATCCTCGCCTTCGTCGCGGCGACCGTCGCGAGCATCAACATCTTCGGTGGCTTCCTCGTCGCCCACCGGATGATCTCGATGTTCCGGAAGGACGGCTGAGATGACGTCGATCGCCCAGTCCCTGTACCTGCTCGCGGCGGTCCTCTTCGTGCTCAGCCTCGCGGGGCTCTCGAAGCAGACCACCGCGCGACGCGGGACCGTCCTCGGCATGGTCGGCATGGCGCTCGCCCTCGCGGCGACCGTGGTGCTGAGCCTGGACCAGAGCGAGCGGCCGCCCATCGTCACGGCGCTGCTCATCGCGCTCGTCCTGAGCATCGGTGCCGTCGTGGGGGTGTGGCGGGCACGCAGCGTCGAGATGACGCAGATGCCCGAGATGATCGCGATCCTGCACAGCTTCGTCGGCATGGCCGCGGTGCTCGTGGGCTTCGGGTCCTGGCTCACCGAGCCGGCCGACGTCGTGCACGGCGTCGAGGTGTTCCTCGGCGTGCTGATCGGCGCGGTGACGCTGACGGGCTCCGTGGTGGCCTACCTCAAGCTGGCGGCGCGGATCCCGACCGGCCCGCTGGCGCTGCCGGGGCGCAACCTGCTCAACCTCGCGGCCCTGCTGGTGTGCGTCGGGCTGCTGGTGTGGTTCCTCGCCACCAACGGCGCGGTGCCGCTGGTGCTCATGACCGTGGTGGCCCTCGCCCTCGGCTGGCACCTCGTGGCCTCGATCGGCGGCGGCGACATGCCCGTCGTCGTCTCGATGCTCAACTCGTACTCCGGCTGGGCAGCGGCCGCGGCGGGCTTCATGCTCGGCAACGACCTGCTCATCGTCACCGGGGCCCTCGTGGGCTCGTCCGGCGCGATCCTGTCGTACCTCATGTGCCGCGCCATGAACCGCTCCTTCGTCAGCGTCATCCTCGGCGGCTTCGGCGTCGAGGCCGGCACGTCGGCGGGCGGCGGCGGTGAGGTGGGGGAGCACCGCGAGGTCTCGGCCGCCGACGTCGCCGCGATGCTCGCCGGTGCGCGCACCGTCGTCGTGACGCCCGGGTACGGCATGGCCGTCGCCAAGGCGCAGTACCCGGTGGCCGAGCTCGTGTCCCGGCTGCGGGCGACCGGCGTCGACGTGCGCTTCGGCGTGCACCCCGTCGCGGGGCGGCTGCCGGGCCACATGAACGTGCTGCTGGCCGAGGCGCGGGTCCCGTACGACATCGTGCTCGAGATGGACGAGGTGAACGACGACCTGGCCGAGACCGACGTCGTGCTCGTCATCGGCGCGAACGACACGGTGAACCCCGCGGCGCTCGAGGACCCGGGCTCGCCGATCGCCGGGATGCCGGTGCTCGAGGTGTGGAAGTCGCGGCAGGTCGTCGTCTTCAAGCGGTCCATGGCCACCGGCTATGCGGGCGTGCAGAACCCGCTGTTCTTCCGGGACAACACCGCGATGCTCTTCGGGGACGCCAAGACCCAGGTCGAGGCCATCCTCGCGGCCCTCCCGGTCCCCGCCGCGCGCTGAGGGCCTCACGGGCCCAGACGGCCGCGGTCCCGGCGAGCCACGGGTCGCGGATCCCCTCCCCTCCACCCCGCCCGTGGAGCGTCGTGCCCGGACACGCCGGTGTGTCGCGGCACGACGCTCCACGCTCGTGGCACGACGCTCCGCGCAGGGGCACGGGGCTCCGCGCTCGGCGGTCGCACACCCGACACCCGTCCCGCCCGCCGAACGTCCCACCGCACGCGTCGGGCCCCGGGGCTACTGTGGAGCCCGGCCGGTTGACGTCGACCGGCGGCACGGTTCGACCGTCCGCCGACGCTGCGACCCGCAGCCCGCGCGGCACCCGGACCCGACACCCGTACCCTGCTGAAGGAGCATCCGTGGCCACCATTGAGGCCGTAGGCGCCCGCGAGATCCTTGACTCGCGTGGCAACCCCACCGTGGAGGTCGAGGTCGCCCTCGACGACGGCACCATCGCGCGGGCCGGTGTGCCCTCCGGCGCCTCGACCGGTGCCTTCGAGGCGGTCGAGCGCCGCGACGGCGACAAGGGCCGCTACCTCGGCAAGGGCGTCCAGGACGCGGTCAACGCCGTGATGGACGACATCGCCCCCGAGCTCATCGGCTTCGAGGCGAGCGAGCAGCGCCTCGTCGACCAGGCCCTGATCGACCTCGACGGCACGCCCAACAAGGGCAAGCTCGGCGCGAACGCCATCCTCGGCGTCTCGCTCGCCGTCGCCAAGGCCGCGGCCGACAGCGCCGACCTGCCGCTCTTCCGCTACATCGGCGGCCCGAACGCCCACGTGCTCCCGGTCCCGATGATGAACATCCTCAACGGTGGGTCGCACGCCGACTCCAACGTCGACATCCAGGAGTTCATGGTCGCCCCCATCGGCGCGACGACGTACCGCGAGGCCCTGCGCACCGGCGTCGAGGTGTACCACTCCCTCAAGTCCGTGCTGAAGAGCAAGGGCCTGTCGACGGGCCTCGGCGACGAGGGCGGCTTCGCGCCGAACCTCGGCTCCAACCGCGAGGCGCTCGACCTCATCCTCGTCGCGATCGAGAAGGCCGGCTTCACGGCGGGCACGGACGTCTCGCTCGCGCTCGACGTCGCCGCCACCGAGTTCTTCAAGGACGGCGCCTACCAGTTCGAGGGTGCCGCCAAGACGCCCGAGCAGATGCTCGCGTTCTACGAGCAGCTCGTCGCGGACTACCCGCTGGTCTCCATCGAGGACCCGCTGTCCGAGGACGAGTGGGCCTCCTGGTCGCAGCTCGTCGCGAACGTCGGCGACCGCGTCCAGATCGTCGGTGACGACCTCTTCGTGACGAACCCCGAGCGTCTCGCCAAGGGCATCGAGCTCAAGGCGGCGAACTCCCTGCTGGTCAAGCTCAACCAGATCGGCACCCTGTCCGAGACGCTCGACGCCGTCTCCATGGCGCAGCGTGCCGGCTTCACCGCGATGGTCTCGCACCGCTCGGGCGAGACCGAGGACGTCACGATCGCGGACCTCGCCGTCGCCACCAACGCCGGCCAGATCAAGACGGGTGCGCCCGCCCGCGGCGAGCGCATCAACAAGTACAACCAGCTGCTGCGCATCGAGGAGGAGCTGGACGACGCCGCGCGCTACGCCGGCGCCTCGGCGTTCCCGCGCCGCCGCTGAGGTAGCGCCCGCCACGGGCAGAGCAGATCCGCGAGGCCCCGGTCGACGACGTCGACCGGGGCCTCGCGCCGTCCCGGACCCCCCGGCAACGCG
>NZ_JACEXH010000215.1:0-4867 GCF_014525465.1 Actinotalea sp. JY-7885
CGTGGCGCGACCAGCGCAGCGAGGCGGCCGCGGCGCACGCCGCGGAGCTCGAGCGCCGGCGTGCCGCGGAGTCGGCGCAGGCCCGTGCCATGATCGCCCGGTTCGTCGCCGAGGCACGCGAGCGCGGGGTCGCCCCCGTGCCGCTGCGCGCGCGCAGCTACGACGGCCAGAGCCGGTACCGGACGCCCCTGAAGGGGTGGTACCTGCGCCGCAACGAGTCCGTCGCGGTGGGCACCGACGGCGAGTTCTACGTGCTCACGGTCCCGGGCAGCCTGCGCGCGCTGCTCACCGGAGCGACGCCGGAGCCCAGCGACCCGCCGCTCGTGCTCGGCAAGGGCGCGCGCGACGGCGAGTCGATCGACCTCGCCGACGCGCTCGCCATCGCGCTGGGGACCGCGAGCCGCTGACCGCCCGCGGCGCCGTCTCAGGCCGCGGCGTCGGCCCGCTGGGCGCGCGCGAGCAGGCCCTGCAGGGCCGAGGCGACCGGCTCGGGGCTCTCGTTGCTCGTCATGTGGCCGGCGCCGGGGACGACGACGAGGCGCGCGTCAGCCAGGGCGTCGACCATGTGCTGGGAGGCGGCGACGGGCGAGAGCTCGTCCTCCTCCCCCACCACGACGACCGCCGGCCCGGCGTAGGCGCGCAGCGCCTGCGTGCGGTCCGGGCGCGCCGCCATGGCCTCCTGCGCCCAGGCCAGGCCGAGCGGACCCTGGTCGCGGGTCCAGCGCTCGAGCCGCTCGGACAGGTCCGGCCGCGTGACCCGGTTGGTGGCCCCCAGCAGCGTGGTGCGCATGCCCAGGACCCGGTCGACGCGCATCTCGGCGCGGACCTGCGCGGCGACCTCGAGGCGCGTGCGGCGGGCCGCGTCGTCGTCGGCGGTCGCCTTGGTGTCGATCAGGCCGAGGCCCGCCACGAGGTCGGGGTGGCGCTCCACCAGGGCCATCGCGACGTAGCCCCCGAGGGACAGACCGGCGACGACCGCGCGCTCGACGCCCTGCCCGCGCAGCGCCGCGGCGACGCCGTCGGCCATGACCTCGAGCGACGGCGCCGGGTCGGCGCCGAGCGCCTGCGCGACGTCCGGCCCGGACGGGGAGGCCCCGAAGCCGGGCAGGTCCACCGCGAGGACGGTCGGCTCGCCGGGCAGCAGGTCGGTCACGTCGTGCCACATCCGGTGGTCCAGCGGGAAGCCGTGCAGCAGCACGAGCGGGAGCCGCCCCGGTACCCCTCGGCGCAGCGCGTGGACCCGGGGCATGCCGTCCGTCGTCATGGTCTCGTCCTCCTGGTGGTGGTCAGCGGGTCTCGTCGTCGGAGTCGGCGGACTCGACGGGGCCGTCCCACGTGTCCGGCAGCGGCGGGTGGCCGGGGAGCACGTGCTGCACGATCTCGTCGAGCACTCGGCGGACCGCGGCCTCGCCCACCCACAGGTGGCGCGCCCCCTCGACGCCGATGACCTCGGCCTGGCGCACCGCGGCGAAGCGTCGGCGCGCCTCGTCGGGCCGCAGGTAGTCGTCCAGCTCCGGAACCAGCACGACGAGCGGCTTGCCGAACGCGTCCCAGGCGGCCAGGTGCTCGTCGGTCGCCCGGTGCAGCGGCGGAGACAGGAGCACGGCGCCCTCGATCGAGGGGTCCGCTCCGTGCATCAGCGCCAGCTCGGTGCCGAACGACCAGCCGACGAGCCACCGGTTCGGCAGGTCGTGGAACTCCGCGTACTCCATCGCGGCGACGACGTCGAAGTGCTCGCCCACGCCACCGTCGAACTCGCCCTGCGAGCGCCCGCGCGGGCTCGACGTGCCCCGCGTGTTGAAGCGCAGCACCGCGATGTCGGCGAGCGCGGGCAGCCGCCAGGCCGCCTTGCGCAGGACGTGGGAGTCCATGAAGCCGCCGTGCGTGGGCAGCGGGTGCAGCGTCACCAGCGTCGCGGCCGGCGGGCGGTCCAGCGGCAGCGCCAGCTCTCCGACCAGGGTCAGGCCGTCGCCGGTGTGCAGCTCGACGTCCTCGCGGCGTGCGGGCAGGACGCTGAGCGCGCGGATCGGCGCGGGGGTCTCGGTGCTCATCACGCCCGAGCCTATCGACGCGCGCGCGCCGGGGCGCGCGGCGTCCGCCCTCAGCCCCGCAGGAGCCTCTCGAGGACGCGGGCCACGCCGTCGTCGTCGTTCGACCCGCAGACCTCGTGCACCGCTGCCAGCACGTCCGGGTGCGCGTTGGCGACGCCGAACGCGCGCCCGGCCCACCGCAGCATGGGCAGGTCGTTGGGCATGTCCCCGAACGCCCACACCTCCTCCGGGCGCACCCCGCGGGCCGCCGACCACCGCGCGAGCGTGGCGCCCTTGGTCACGCCGGGGCCGGTGATCTCGGCCAGCCCGGACGCGCCGGAGTCCCCGAGCACGGCGCGGCCCGCGAGCACGGCGTCCACGCACGCGACGAGCTCGGCGTCCGGCACGGCGGCGCAGCGCGCGAGGAGCTTGCCGGTCGCCCCGTCGAGCACGCTCTCGACGCGCTCGCCGAGGACCAGGTCGTCCGGCCCGGGACGGTCGTCCGGGAACCCGCGCTCGGCGGCGAAGCCGTCGACGCGCTCGACCGCGAACACGACCCCGGGCAGCGCGGCGCGCAGGTCCGCCACCAGCGCCAGGACGACGTCGTCGGGCATCGTCCGCGACTCCAGGACGGTCCCGGTCGCCGGCTCGTAGACCACGGCGCCGTTGAGGCACAGGACCACACCGTGCCCGCCGACCGCGTCCGCGACCACGTCGAGCCAGCGCGGCGGGCGCGCCGTGACGAAGACGACGTCGACCCCGGCCTCCTGGGCACCGCGCAGCGCCGCGGCGGTCCGCCGCGAGACCGAGCCGTCCGTGCGCAGCAGGGTGCCGTCCAGGTCGGTCGCGACGAGCCGCGGCGTCACCGGCGCCGCCCGCGGTGCTCCCAGCACGCCGTGTGCCAGTGCCGGCGACCCTCGACGGCCGCCTCGGCCCCCAGGAGGTCGTCGCCGCGCCACACGACGACGTGCGGCGTGCCGGCCGGGACGTCCTGCCGGCACCCGGGGCACACGTAGGTGCGCCCCGGGCTGCCGGTCACGCGCTGGACGACCCACTCGCCGTCGGACCCGGACTCCGTGCGCCGACCACCGCGCACGCGGTCGACGTCGAGCTCGGGATGGTCCTGGCCCCAGGGGCGCTTGCCGGACCTGCGTCCGCGCGGCACGGCAGCGACCTCAGGCGAGGTCCGGCGCGCTCTCGACCGGCGGCAGCGCGTCGGTGCGCAGGAGCTCGCGGTACCAGTAGGCCGAGTCCTTCCAGATGCGCTCGAGCGTGTCGTAGTCGATGCGCACGATGCCGAAGCGCCGGTGGTAGCCGTAGGCCCACTCGAAGTTGTCCATGAGCGACCACACGAAGTACCCGCGCACGTCGGCGCCCGCGTCCATCGCCTCCCCGACGGCGTCGAGGTGGCGGTAGATGTAGCTCACGCGCTCCCCGTCGTGGACGCGGCCCTCGGGCGTCACGACGTCCTCGAACGCCGCGCCGTTCTCGGTGATCATCAGCGGCAGGTCGGGGTAGGTCGTGGACAGCCCCACGAGGAGCTCGGTCATGCCCGTCGGGTCGATGTTCCAGCCCATGGCCGTGTAGGGCCCCGGCTGCGGCAGGAACTCGACCGTGTCCGCGCCCGGCCAGGCCGTGGCGACGGAGGTGCCGTGCCCGTCGTTCATCGACTTCTCCACGCCCTCGGGCACGCGCCGCACCCGCTGGGTCGAGTAGAAGTTCACGCCCAGGACGTCGAGCCCGGTGTGCGTGGTCTCCAGGTCGCCGTCCAGCACGAACGACCAGTCCGTCAGGTGCGCGGTGTCCTTGAGCAGGTCCTCCGGGTAGTAGCCGTCCAGGACCGGGTTGAGGAAGGCGCGGTTGGCGAGCGCGTCGATCTGGCGGGCCGCGTCGCGGTCCTCGGCCGACGTCGGGTCGTCCGGACGGGCCACGTGCAGGTTGAGGGTGAGCGAGAGCGTGCTCGCCTCGCCCAGCACCTCGCGGACCGCTCGGCCGCCGAGGCCGTGGGCCAGGTTGAGGTGGTGCACGGCCGCCAGCGCGTCGACCTCGCTCGTGCGACCCGGCGCGTGCACGCCCGAGCCGTACCCCAGGTAGGACGAGCACCACGGCTCGTTGAGCGTCGTCCAGACCTTCACCCGGTCGGCGTAGGTCTCGACGATCGTGCGGGCGTAGTCGCCGAAGCGCAGCGCGGTGTCACGCGCGGGCCAGCCGCCCGCGTCCTCGAGCGGCTGCGGCAGGTCCCAGTGGTACATCGTCACCACCGGGTCGATGCCGGCCTCGAGCAGGTCGTCGATGAGCCGGGAGTAGAAGTCGAGGCCCTTCGGGTTGAACGCACCCGAGCCCGTGGGCTGGATGCGGGGCCACGCGAGCGAGAACCGGTAGGCGTCCAGGCCCAGGTCCTTCATCAGGGCGATGTCCTGCGCGGTGCGGTGGTAGTGGTCGGCCGCGACCGCGCCGCTGTGCCCGTCGAGCGTCTTGCCGGGCGTCGCCGCGAAGGTGTCCCAGATGGACGGACCGCGCCCGTCCTCGTCCGCCGCACCCTCGATCTGGTACGAGGCGGTCGCCGCGCCCCAGAGGAAGTCGGAGGGGAACCTGCGGCCCGATGGCGTCGTCGTCATGGGGCCACATCCTGCCGCGGTCGAACCGATTCGGCACCCCACGTCCACCAGCTGGGAGCGTGCTCACCCACCCGCGGACCCGCCCGCCGGGCGCCCGGCGCGGAGCACCTCGACCGGGCGCAGCTCCGCGTCGACCACCAGCACGTCCGCGCGACGGCCGGCCTCCAGCGCGCCCAGGTCGGGGCGGCCGAGGACCGCCGCCGGCGTGGTCGCGGCGGC
>NZ_JACEXH010000216.1:0-4805 GCF_014525465.1 Actinotalea sp. JY-7885
CGGGGCCGGCGCCGCCGGGGCCGGCGCCGCGCTGCTCGCGCCACCGCGCCCACCCGTGCGCCAGCACCGCGACCGTCAGGGGCAGCGCGACGGCACGCGTCAGCCCGAGGGCGAGCACGACGGGGACGGCGAGCAGGTAGCGCCGCCGCATGACGCACCACAGCGCGCACGCGAGCAGCAGCAGCGCGAGCGACTCGGTGTAGGCCACCTGGAGCACCGGCGCGGCCGCCCCGGTGGTGAGCACCGCCACGGTCACCAGCGGCACGTGGCGCCGGACCCCCTCGGGCAGGCGGGCGCCGCCGCCGGACCCCGCCGCTCCGCCCGGCACCACCCGGCCCGGCACCGGGAGCGCCGGCGAGGCCAGCCCGAGCGAGACCGCCCGGTGCACGGCGAGCATCGCCGCGGCGCCGAGCACCAGCGACAGCGTCGGGGCCGCGACCTGCCACGGCTGCCCGGTGAGGACGGTGACGAGCCGGACGAGCGCCGGGTAGAGCGGGAAGAAGGCCCACGCGTTCTGCTGCACGCGGCCGTCCTCCCCGAGCGGCAGCTCGGCGGGGTAGCCCTGCTCGGCGATGGTCCGGTACCAGCTCGCGTCCCACATCAGGCCCGTGTACTGCGGGTACGACGGCGACGCGGGCGTCCAGAGGTTCTCTGCCTGGCGCTCCGCGACGACCAGGAGCAGCACGGCGGTGACGGCGCGCGCGGCGGCGTGGACAGCGAGCACCTGCGCCCACCAGGGCCAGCTCGCCGGCGACCACCTCGCACGCTCCGGGACGTCCTGCGCCCCCGCCGCGCGAGCCCCGGTCACGCGAGCCCGCGCACCGCTCGGGCCGGCGGCAGGTCGCCGCGCACGACCGCGACCATCTCGGCGACGCGCCGGGTCGCGCGCACGTCGTGCGCCCGGAAGACGGTCGCACCGAGCCACGCGGCCACCGCCGTGGCGGCCAGCGTGCCCTCGAGACGCTCCTCGACGGGCAGGTCGAGGGACTCCCCCACGAAGTCCTTGCGGCTCAGGGCCATGAGCACGGGGAACCCGAGGCCCACGAGGGCACCCGTCCAGCGCGTCAGGTGCAGCGAGTGCCACGTCGTCTTGCCGAAGTCGTGCGTCGGGTCGACGAGCACCGACGCGGGGTCGACGCCGGCGGCGACCGCACGCGCCGCCGCCGCGCCGAGCGTCGCCAGGACGTCCTGGACGACGCCGTCGCGGGGGTCGGTCCCGACGCCGGCACCGGCGCCGGTCGCGTCCGAGGGCGGCGCGAGCGGGTACTCGGGCCGCAGCGGGTCGGTGCGCGGCGGCAGGCCGCCCGTGTGCGAGCACACCAGGCCCATGCCGTGACGCGCCGCGACATCGACCAACGTCGGGTCGTACCCCGCCCAGGTGTCGTTGACGAGGTCCGCCCCGGCCTGCGCCGCGGCCGTCGCGACCTCCCCGCGCCAGGTGTCGACGCTGATCGGCAGGTCGGGGAACGCGCGCCGCACCGCCGCGACCAGGGGCACCACGCGCCGGATCTCCTCGGCGACGTCGACCTCGGCGCCCCGGCCCGCACGCACCCCGCCGATGTCCACGAGGTCGGCGCCGTCCGCGACGGCGCGTGCGACGGCCGCGAGCGCGGCGTCGTCGTCGGCCGCGCGTGCCGCCGCGTAGAAGGAGTCCGGCGTCCGGTTCACGACGGCCATGACGGCCGGGCGACCCGGCGCCAGGACCCGCCCTCGCAGGCGCAGCGGCACGCCCGGCGGCGGGACGTGGCTCACGCGGGCGAGGCGCCCGAGCCGGCGCGCATCGCCTCCTGCTCGGCGGCGGCGTTCGCGCGCACGGCCTCCTCCTCGGCGCGCAGGCGCGCGCTGTGCTCGCACACGAGCCGCACGGCCTCGCCCGGGTCGTCGACGAGCTGGATGAGGTCGAGGTCCTTCGCGCTGATCGTGCCGCGCTCGAGGACCGGACCTCGCAGCCAGTCGATGAGGCCCTGCCAGTAGGAGGTGCCCACGAGCACGATCGGGAACTCCGTGACCTTGTGGGTCTGCACGAGCGTCAGGGACTCGAAGAGCTCGTCGAAGGTCCCGAAGCCGCCCGGGAGGACGACGAAGCCCTGCGCGTACTTGACGAACATCGTCTTGCGCGCGAAGAAGTAGCGGAAGTTGACGCCCAGGTCGACCCAGCGGTTCATGCCCTGCTCGAAGGGCAGCTCGATCCCGAGGCCGACGGAGAGCCCGCCCGCCTCGGACGCGCCCTTGTTGGCCGCCTCCATGATCCCCGGGCCGCCACCGGTGATGACGGCGTACCCGGCCTCGACGAGGCCGCGACCGATCTGCACGCCGAGCTCGTAGTCGGGTGCGCCGGGCTTCGTCCGGGCCGAGCCGAACACGCTCACGGCCGGACCGACCTCGGCCAGGGCCCCGAAGCCCTCCACGAACTCGCTCTGGATGCGCATCACGCGCCACGGGTCGGAGTGCACCCAGTCCGCGTCGGTGCCGTGCGCGAGCAGGTTCTGGTCACTCGTGGTCTGGGGCACCATCCCGCGGCGCAGGAGCACCGGGCCCTTGCGGTAACCGCCCGTCAGGTTGTCGTCTGCCTCACCGTTCGCGTGCGTCATGCCCCCGACTCTAGGAGGTCAGCCAGGCCCGGAGCCCGTCGGCGCACGCCTGGATCTGGTCCGTCGGGCACCGCTCGTCGTCGGCGTGGGCGAGCGTCGGGTCACCGGGGCCGAAGTTCACGGCGGGGACACCGAGCTCGGAGAAGCGTGCGACGTCCGTCCAGCCCTCCTTGGCCGCCGGCGGCCGGCCCGACAGGCCCGCGACGGCCGCCGCGAACGCGGCAGCGGCGGGGTGGTCGAGCCCCGGGCGCGCCCCGGGCGCGCCGTCGGTGAACGTCACCTCGAACCCGTCGAAGACCGAGCGCACGTGCGCCTGCGCCGCCTCGAGGCTCCGCTCCGGCGCGAAGCGGTAGTTGACCGTCACCACGCACTCGTCCGGGATGACGTTGCCCGCGATGCCCCCCGAGATCGCCACCGCGTTCAGGCCCTCGCGGTAGACGAGGCCGTCGACGTCGACGGCGCGGGGCTCGTACTCGGCCAGGCGCGCGAGGACGGGCGCCGCGCCGTGGATCGCGTTGACGCCCAGCCACGCGCGACCCGAGTGGGCGGCCCGTCCCGTCACCCGGACCTGCGCCCGCAACGTCCCGTTGCAGCCGCCCTCGATCGCGGCCGCCGTGGGCTCGCACAGGACGGCGAAGTCCCCCCGCACCCACTGCGGGTGCTCGCGCACGAGCCGGCCGAGCCCGTTGCGGTCCGCGTCGACCTCCTCGTTGTCGTAGAACACCCAGGTGACGTCCCGCGTCGGGCGGGAGACGGCAGCGGCGACCGCGAGCTGGACCGCCACGCCACCCTTCATGTCGACCGACCCACGCCCCCACAGCTCCGTGCCGCCGTCCGGGGTCGGCCGCAGCTCGCTCGGCAGGTTCCCGGCGACCGGGACGGTGTCGAGGTGCCCGGCGATCACCACCCGCTCGGCGTGCCCGGCGTTCGTGCGTGCCACCACCGCGTCGCCGTCGCGCAGCACCTCCAGGTGCGGCACCGTCCGCAGGGCGGCCTCGACGGCGTCGGCGAGCGACGCCTCGGAGCCGCTGACCGAGGGGATGTCGCACAGCGCCCGGGCGAGGTGCACGACGTCGCCGCGGAGGTCCAGGACGGGGGTACCGGTGCTCATGGCCCGACCCTACGACCGTCTCGCGGAGCAGGACGGCGCACGTCCGCGATCTACGCTGGCTGCATGACCCGCACCGCCTGGGCCCACGGGCTGGCCACCGTCACACCCGAGGGCACCGTCCTGGACGTCTGGTACCCCCGCCCCGTGCTGGGCACGCCGCCCTCCGACGGGTCCGACGACGCCGAGCGCTCCGCCCTGCGCGCGCTCGAGGGCACCGACGCCGCGCGGCGCGTGCGCACGCAGCTCGTGACGGCCCACGTCGACCTCGACGAGCCCCCGACGGACACGGTGGACGGCTACCTGCGCCTGCACCTGCTCTCCCACCGCCTCGTGCGGCCCAACGCGCAGAACCTCGACGGGCTCTTCGGGGTCCTCCCGAACGTCGTGTGGACCGACCGCGGTCCCTGCGCGGTCGACGGGTTCGAGGACACGCGCCTGCGCCTGCGTGCCGCCCACGGCGTCGCGCCGACCGTCCACGGCGTCGACAAGTTCCCGCGCATGGTCGACTACGTGCTGCCGAGCGGGGTGCGGATCGCCGACGCCGACCGCGTGCGTCTGGGGGCCCACCTCGCCGAGGGGACGACAGTCATGCACGAGGGCTTCGTCAACTTCAACGCCGGGACCCTGGGCGTGTGCATGGTCGAGGGCCGCATCTCGCAGGGCGTCGTGGTGGGAGACGGCAGCGACGTCGGCGGGGGCGCGTCCATCATGGGGACGCTCTCGGGCGGCGGGCGCGAGACGATCTCGATCGGCCGCCGCTCGCTCCTCGGCGCCAACTCCGGGCTCGGGATCCCCCTGGGCGACGACTGCGTCGTCGAGGCAGGGCTGTACCTGACCGCGGGCACCAAGGTCACCCTGGTCGGCGACGGCTCGGCCACCGTCGTCGCCGCGCGCGAGCTGGCCGGCCGCGACGGCGTGCTGTTCCGCCGCAACTCGGTCACCGGCGCGGTCGAGGCTCTCGCCCGGACGGGTACGGGCATCGCCCTCAACCCGGACCTGCACGCCAACTGATGCCGTCGCGCCCCCCGCAGCGCCCCGTCGCCGCCGCGCCGCGGACCGCGTCGCCCCCGCGCGTCACGACGCCCGCGCCGGCCGCGGCTGCG
>NZ_JACEXH010000217.1:0-4744 GCF_014525465.1 Actinotalea sp. JY-7885
CGGGTACCGGGCCGAGGCCGTGGAGCGGCTCGTGGGGCGGGCGGCGGACGAGCTCGACCGGCGTGCCGCCGGCGAGCCGCCCCTGCTGCGGGCGGACGACGTGCACCCCGACGGGTTCGCCCTGGCCATGGCCGGCTACGCCGCCGGGCCGGTGCGCGCGCTCCTCGCCGCCGCCGCCACCGCCCTGCGGTCCTGACGGGGCTGCTCCCCGGTCCGGTCGGCCGGCCACCCTGGTGCGCCCCGGCACCTGCGGCGTACGTTCACCCGTACGGAGAAGTGCCGGGATCGAGGCCGACGACGACGTCGGGCCAGGGGGCGACATGGGACTCACCACGTCACGACGGACGACGACGGCCGCGGGCGCCGCGGTGCTCGCGATCGGCCTGGCCGCGGGCGGGGGCCAGGGCGACGGCCGCGGGAACGGTCAGGGGAACGGCCACGGCAACGGCCGCGACCAGGCGCGCAACGTCGTCCTGCTCGTCGGCGACGGCCTGAGCATCGCGGCGCGCGAGGCGACGCGCCTGGCCACCGTCGGTCAGGACGGCGAGCTGGCCATGGACTCCCTGGAGTACGCGGGGTGGACCCACACCGACTCGGCGGATCCCGAGGAGGCCGTGACCGACTCCGCGGCCGCCGCGACCGCCTTCGCCACGGGTGTGCGCACGTACAACGGGGCCGTGTCCGTCGACCTCACCGGCGCGCCGGTGCGCACGCTCCTCGAGGAGGCGCGCGACCTGCGCAAGGCCACGGGCCTGGTCACGACCGCGCAGGTGACCGACGCGACGCCCGCCGCGTTCGGTGCGCACGTCGCCGACCGCGGCGACCAGACCGAGATCGCGCGCCAGATGATCGAGGAGACCCGGCCCGACGTGATCCTCGGCGGCGGGGAGGACTGGTGGTACCCCGAGGGGGACCCCGGCGCCTACCCGGACGACCCGGCGGACCCGCGACCCGAGGTCAGCCGGAGCACGATCGGCAACCTCGTCGAGCGGGCGCAGGCGTCGGGGTACACCTACGTCAGCACGCCCGAGGAGCTCGCGGCCGCCGACGCCGACCGGCTGCTCGGCCTGTTCGCCAACGAGGAGATGTTCGAGCAGGCGCCGGAGGGCGCGGGCGACGAGTACGCCCCGGTCGTGCCGCTCAGCACCATGACGCAGAAGGCGCTCGACGTGCTCTCCCAGGACCGCCAGGGCTTCTTCCTCATGGTCGAGGAGGAGGGCGTCGACGAGATGGCGCACAACAACAACGCCGCGCGGACCATCCAGGCCGGCCAGGCCCTCGACGCCACGGTGGCACTGGTCCACGAGTTCGCGCGCCAGCACCCGGGAACCCTGGTCGTGGTCGTCGGCGACCACGAGACCGGCGGGCTCGCGATCGAGAACGTCGACCCGGACGACGAGTCGGGCGACCCGACCAGCACGAGCGCCGAGGTGCTGCAGAGCCTCGAGGACGGCCCCTTCCCCGTCGCGGGCTCCGACCTGGAGTTCGTCGTGGACTGGACGACGTCGGGCCACACCGGCGGCGCCACGCCGCTGACCGCGGAAGGCCCCTCGGCCCAGCGCCTGGCGCGCGCGCAGGACGCCACGAACGTGCACGACGTCATCCTCGACGCGCTGCGCGGCAGGCGGGGGTGACCCCGCGCCTACGGCGCCGTCAGAGGGCCCGCAGGCGCGGCGCGAGGTCGCGCTCGAAGAGCTCGAGGAAGCGTCGCTGGTCGTGCCCGGGCGCGTGGAAGACGAGGTGGTTCAGCCCGGCCTCGACGTAGGGCGCGATGCCGGCGACCACCTCGTCCGGGTCCGAGCCCACGATCCACCGGGACGCGACCTGCTCGATGGGCAGCGCGTCGGCCGCGCGCTCCATCTCGACCGGGTCGTCGATGTCGTGCTTCTGCTCCTTCGACAGGGCCAGGGGCGCCCAGAAGCGCGTGTTCTCGAGCGCCACCGCCGGGTCGGGGTCGTACGACAGCTTGATCTCGATCATGCGGTCGATGTCGTCGTGCGCGCGTCCGGCGCGCTCGAGGCCCTCGGCCACGGCCGGCAGGAGGCTGTCGGTGTAGAGCTCCATGCCCTTGCCGGACGTGCAGATGAAGCCGTCGCCGGCCCGCCCCGCGTACCGCGCCACCACGGGGCCGCCCGCGGCGACGTACACCGGGACGCCGCCGTCGGGCCGGTCGTAGATCGACGCGTCACGCGTGGAGTAGTACTCGCCCCGGAAGGTGACCCGCTCCTCGCGCCAGAGCGTGCGCATGAGCTCGACGGCCTCGCGGAGCCGCGCGAACCGCTCCTTGAACGGTGGCCAGGGCTCCTCGGCGGGGCGCGAGCCGGTCGCGATCTCGTTGAGGGCCTCGCCCGTCCCCACGCCGAGGAACACGCGGCCCGGGTAGAGCACCGCCATCGTCGCGAACGCCTGCGCGAGCACGGCCGGGTTGTAGCGGAACGTGGGCGTGAGCACGCTCGTCCCGATCCGGATCGTGCTGGTGCGCTCGCCGACCGCGGCCATCCAGGCGAGCGAGAACGGCGCGTGGCCGCCCTCGTGGCGCCACGGCTGGAAGTGGTCGCTCACGGCGACGCTCTCCATGCCGTGCGCCTCCGCGGCGACCGCGATCTCCACGAGCTCGCGCGGGCCGAACTGCTCGGCGGATGCCTTGTACCCCAGGCGGAGCGTCATGCGGTTCCTCTCCTCGACGGCCGACCCGTCCACCGTAGGCGCCGCGCGCCGAGCACCGCGCGGTCAGCCCAGGCCCACCATGGTCTGGCTGCCGTTGAGCACGGGGCTGCCGTCGACCTCGAGCAGGACGGGCATCCCGGCGAGGATGCCGTCCGGCAGCGCGGCCGCCGTCGGCAGCGCGGAGGTCCACAGCGGCACGCCGTCGAGACCGACGGCGTGCAGGACCCACCGGCCGTCGGACCGCGCGAGCAGCACCACGCGCTGCCCGTCGGTCACGGTGCCCAGGTCCGCGCGCGCGCCGGCCACGGGGACCGACCACTGGCGGGCGCCGGTGAGCAGGTCGAGCGAGAAGACGCTGCCGGAGTCGGCGACGATCGCGCTCCCGTCCCGCCGCAGCAGCACCTGACCGACCTCGAGCGGCGCGCTCCAGCGCACCTGGCCCGACCGCGTATCGGTCGCGCGCAGCTCCCGGCCGCCGCTCGAGGTGAGCACCACGTGGTCCAGGCTCGCGTCCCTCACCTCGGGCTCGGCGAGGAAGCCCTCCACCGGGCTCAGCGCCGCACCCGAGCGGTCGTACCAGGTGCCGGTGGCGGCCCGCCTCGACCCGATGACGTCCGTCCAGGCACCGAATCCCCGGTCCGTGACCTCGACGAGCGCACCCTCCAGCGACGGGGACAGCGCGTCGGCATCCTCGACGTCGACGTCCGGCGCGTCCCACGACCCCAGGGTCACCCCGTCGGCGTCGAGCACGAGGGTCGTCGGCCCGTGCACCACGACCAGGTCGTGCTCGACCGTGACCCAGGCGCTCGGTGAGCCGTCCGGCTGGCGCGCGGTCAGGGCCAGCTCGCGGGACCACACCACCTCCGCGGTCACGGGGTCCGTCCGTACGACGCGCACGACGTCACCGTCGCGGTACGCGAGCACGGCGTCACCGTCGATCACGCCGTAGCCGGAGGACGGCAGGGCCGTCGGGTGCTCGGAGACCACGGTGCCGTCGGTCGCGTCGAGGGTCACCAGCTCGCCGTCGAAGGTCGTGGTCGTGCCGTCGGAGTTCGGGACGACCACGGGCGAGACCCGCCAGCACAGGACCACGGGGCGCTCCTCGCGACCGGCCACACCCTCGCACCAGTCCACGCCCCGGCCGTCGTCCGTCGCGCCGCGCGCCACGCTCCAGCGCGCCTGCCCGGTGGCGGGCTCCAGCGCCTGGAGCTCGACGCCCCCGATGCGCTCCTGCCAGCGCAGCACCAGGTCGTCCGTCCACGAGACGCCGAGCACGGTGGACGCCTCCCAGGTCGCGACCAGGGGCTCGTCGAGCGGTGCGACGACGCCCGGGATGGCGCCGGCCCGCGCGGCGCGTTCCTCGGCGCGCTGCGCCTGGAGGCCGTGGGCACCCCACGCGGCGACGATCCCCAGCACCGCGACGGCGCCCACGACCCGGGGCCGCAGGCGCGGTCCACGTCGGGCCCGGGGGGCGTCGACCGTGCCGGCTGTCTCCGCGGGCGCCGAGCCGTGGTGGGGGCTGCGCGCGGCGAGCTCCGCGAGGACCGAGCCCGCCTCGACGTCGTCGGCCTCGAGCTCGACCTCCACCATCGCGTGCCCCGCGCCCGGTCGGCCACGTCGCCCCATTCCCGGACATTACCGCCGCGCGCCGGGCCGGGCCCGGGGAGGCTCTGCGCGGGCCGGACGGCGCCTGCGGCACTACCCTCGGGAGGTGACCTCGTCCGCCCCGCCGGAGCCCTCGACCCCACCGCCCGGCCGCACGACGGATGCGAAGCGGGGGCGGGGGCGCCCCCGCGATCCCGAGCTCGAGGACCGTGCGCTGCGGGCCACCCTCGACGTGTTCGGCGAGAAGGGCTGGGCCGGCCTGACCATCGACGAGGTGGCCACGCGCTCCCGGGCGGGCAAGTCGTCGATCTACCTGCGCTGGCCGGACAAGGCGACGCTGCTCGCCTCCGCGCTGCGGCGGGTCCAGGCCGAGGGCGACGACGCCCTCGGCCCCGAGCCGGCCGACGCCCCGCGCCCCGCCGGGGGCGAGCCCGACCGCCCTGCCGAGGACGCGCCCGACGCCGCCCCCGCC
>NZ_JACEXH010000218.1:0-4685 GCF_014525465.1 Actinotalea sp. JY-7885
GCGCGGTCGCGCGGTCCCGGGCCGCCCGCGCCCGCCGCCGAGGCCGAGCCCGGCGGGCAGGACGACCTCGATGCGCTTGCCGCCGACCTCGACGACCACGCGCTCGGTGCGCCGCTCCTGCGGCTCGTCGTCGCCCGTCCTGTCGGGCGTGGCGCCGAGCGCGGCGACCGTGTCCGCGAACTCGGTCTCGATCCACCGCGTGTGGATGGTGAACGGCTCCTGCGGGTCCGCGGGGACGAAGGCGGGGGAATCGAGGACGGCCCGGTGGAAGGGGACGACCGTGGGGATGCCGACCACCTCGAGCTCGGCCAGCGCCCGGCGGGCGCGCTCGACCGCCTGCCGGCGCGTCGCGCCCGTGACGACGAGCTTGGCGATCATCGAGTCGAAGGCGCCAGAGACCGTGTCGCCCTCGACGACGCCGCTGTCCACGCGGACACCGGGGCCGGCGGGAAGGCGCAGGCGCGTGATCCGGCCGGGGGAGGGCAGGAAGCCGCGGGCCGGGTCCTCGCCGTTGATCCGGAACTCGATCGAGTGGCCGCGCACGGCGACCTGGTCGTAGCCGAGGGGCTCGCCGGCGGCGATGCGCAGCTGCTCGCGCACGAGGTCGATGCCCGTGACCTCCTCCGTCACCGGGTGCTCGACCTGCAGGCGGGTGTTGACCTCGAGGAAGGAGACGGTGCCGTCGCGCGCGACGAGGAACTCGCAGGTCCCGGCGCCGACGTAGCCGGCCTCGCGCAGGATCGCGATCGACGCGTCGCGCAGGAGCGTCTCCTGCGCCGGGGTGAGGAACGGCGCGGGCGCCTCCTCGACGAGCTTCTGGTGGCGGCGCTGGAGCGAGCAGTCCCGGGTCGAGACGACGACGACCGTGCCGTGCTGGTCCGCGAGGCACTGCGTCTCGACGTGGCGCGGCGCGTCGAGGTAGCGCTCGACGAAGCACTCGCCCCGCCCGAACGCCGCCGTCGCCTCCCGGACGGCGGAGTCGTAGAGCTCCGCGATCTCGGCGGCCTCGCGCGCGACCTTCAGGCCACGGCCGCCGCCGCCGAACGCCGCCTTGATCGCGATGGGCAGGCCGTGCTCCTCGGCGAACGCCTGCACCTCCTCGGCCCCCGTGACGGGGTCGGGCGTGCCCGCGACGAGCGGCGCGCCGGCGCGGTGTGCGATGTGGCGCGCGCTGACCTTGTCGCCGAGCGCCTCGATGGCGGCGGGCGGCGGGCCGATCCAGGTCAGCCCGACGTCGATCACCGCCTGCGCGAAGCCCGCGTTCTCGGCGAGGAAGCCGTACCCGGGGTGGACGGCGTCGGCGCCCGAGCGGCGGGCGACGTCGAGCAGCTTGGCGACGTCGAGGTACGTCTCGGCCGCGCGGGTGCCGCCGAGCGCGAACGCCTCGCCCGCGAGCGCGACGTGCAGGGCCTCGCGGTCCTGGTCGGCGTAGACCGCGACGCTCGCGATGCCGGCGTCGGCGCAGGCCCGGGCGATGCGGACGGCGATCTCACCACGGTTGGCGATCAGGACCTTGTGGATTCCGGGCACGGCTCACCGTAACGTCACGCGCCCCGCCCGTTCACGCACCGGACGCGGCGTCGTCGCACCTTGTACGGATCCACAACCGGCGTCGGCCGGGCTTTGTCGGGATCAGCCACGCCAGAGGCGGTGCAGCGGCAGCCCGAGCTCGGCGAGCAGCTCGCGCAGCAGGGGCAGGCTCAGCCCCACGACGCCGTGGTGGTCACCCTCGATCCCCGTGACGAACGGGCCTCCCAGGCCGTCGACGGTGAAGGCACCCGCGACCTTGAGGGGCTCGCCCGTCGCGACGTAGGCGTCGATCTCCTCGTCGGACAGGTCCGCGAAGTGCACCACCGTGGAGGACACGCCGCCCACGGTGCCGCCGCTGCCGGCGCCCGGGCCGACGGGCCGCAGGTCCACGAGCCAGTGCCCGGTGTGGAGGACGCCGCTCCGGCCGCGCATCGTGCGCCACCGCTCGACCGCCTGCGCGGCGTCGGCCGGCTTGCCGAACGCACGCCCGTCGAGCTCCAGCATCGAGTCGCACCCCACGACGACGACGTCGTCCGCGTCCTCGACGCCGGCCTCACCCAGCGCGTCCTCGTCGAGGCGGCCGGCGACGTCCTGGGCCTTGGCGTGGGCGAGGAGCAGCACCGCGTCGGCGGGGTCCAGGGGCCCGTCCGTCGACGAGGCCGCCAGGACGGCGTCCTCGTCGACCCGGGACACCTGCACGACGGCGTCGATGCCGGCCGAGCGGAGCAGGGCGCGGCGGGCGGGGGAGGCGGAGGCGAGCACGAGGGAGGTCACCGCGGCAGGGTAGCCGCGGCGACCTCCCGTCGCGTCGTCGGGCGCGGGCGCCCTCGGGTGCGTCCGGTCAGCGCGCGAGCGCCTCGCGCAGCACGTCCAGGCCCACCGAGCCGAGAGCCAGCGAACGGGCGTGGAACGCGCGCAGGTCGAACTCCTCGCCGCGCGTGGCCGCGGCGGCCGCCGCCTCGTCGCGCGCCGTCTCCCAGAGGCGCTGGCCGATCTTGTACGCCGGCGCCTGGCCGCCCCAGCCCAGGTAGCGGTTCAGCTCGAAGCGCAGGAACGCCTCGGGCATGTTGACGTTCGCGGACAGGAAGTCCCACGCCTTGTCGGCGTCCCACGTCCCGCCGCCCCAGCGCTCCGGGCACGGCAGCCCGAGGTGCACACCGAGGTCGAGGACGACGCGAGCGGCGCGCATGCGCTGCCCGTCGAGCATCCCGAGGCGGTCGCCCGGGTCGTCGAGGAAGCCGAGGTCGGCCATGAGGCGCTCGGCGTACAGGGCCCAGCCCTCGCCGTGGCCGCTGACCCAGCAGGCGAGGCGGCGCCAGCTGTTGAGCGTCGCCCGCTCGTAGACGGCCTGGCCCACCTGGAGGTGATGGCCGGGGACGCCCTCGTGGTAGACGGTCGTCTTCTCGCGCCACGTCGTGTGCGTGGTGACCTCCGGCGGCACGGACCACCACATGGTGCCCGGGCGGGAGAAGTCGTCCGAGGGGCCGGTGTAGTAGATGCCGCCGTTCTGGGTGGGCGCGATGCGGCACGCGAGGCGCAGGATCGGCTCGGGGATGTCGAAGTGCACGCCGTTCAGGGCGGCGACCGCGGCGTCCGACGTCTCCTGCATCCACGCCTGGAGGGCGTCGTTGCCGTGCAGGACGCGGGCCGGGTCCTGGTCCAGCACCGCCACCGCGTCGGCGACCGAGGCGCCGTCGCCGGCGATCTGCGCGGCGACCGCCTCCTGCTCGGCGATGACGCGGTCCAGCTCCTCCAGGCCCCACCGGTACGTCTCGTCGAGGTCGACGCGGGCGCCGAGGAAGTATCGCGACCACAGGGCGTAGCGCTCGCGGCCGAACGCGTCGGCCTGCGGCGCCTGCGCGATGAGCTCCTCGCGCAGGAACTCGGCGATGCGGGCGTACGCCTGCTTCGCGGCCGCGGCGCCCTCGGACAGGTCACGCCGGATCGCCTGGCACGCGGCGGAGTCGTCGAGCGCGGCGTCGACCGTCGTGCCCGTGACGAAGGAGTCGAAGAACGACCCGTCGCCCGAGAGCTCGTCGGCCTGCGTGATGCACTCCAGGACCTGGCGCACGGCGGCCACGCGCCCCCGCGACGCGGCGAGCCGCAGCGACTCGATGACGCCGTCGGCGGCACCGGGCAGCGCGTTCAGGCGTGCCGCGATGTTCTCCCAGTGCTCGGGGGTCGACGTCGGCATGACGTCGAAGATGTCCCGCAGCTCCTGGACCGGGGACGCGATGTTGTTCAGCGAGCCGAGGAGCTCGTTCGCGTCGTGCAGCTCGAGCTCCAGGCCGATGCGCTCGCGCATGGCGTCGAGCGTGACGCGGTCGACGTCGTCCTGCGGGTCGACGCGGTCGAGCTCGCCCAGCACGGCGCGCGCGGCGTCGGCCTGCGCCCGCCAGCCGGCGGGCGAGAAGTCGGTCATGAGGTGGTCGTACCCGGCGAGCCCCATCGCGGTCGCGGCGAGCGGGTTCAGGCGGGCGGTCGTCTCGACGTAGGCGTCGGCGATCGCGTCGATCGGGGTGGGCTCCCGGTGGGCCGGGGCCCCGGTGGTGCTGTGGTCGGTCGTCATGTACGGACCCTAACGAGGCTCGCGTGCGCGGGGAACGTCGTTCCGTGACGCGGGCTCGTCAGCCGGCGTCGACGTCGCCGTCGACGTAGAGCCAGCGGCCGGCGCGCCGCTCGAACCGGCTGCGTTCGCGCAGGTCGCCGTCGACGTGGCGGGCGACGAACTCGACGACACCCGTCGCGTCGTCGTCGCCGCCCCGGGTGCCGAGCACCTCCAGGCCCCGCCAGCCCGGGTCGGGGGCGAGCGACAGGTCGTGCGGGCGGGTGCGCGGGTGCCAGGTCGCCAGCAGGTAGGCGGCCTCGCCGCGCACGAAGGCGGTGTAGCGCGAGCGCATGAGCTCCTCGGGCGTCGCGGCGAGGCCGTCGCCCCGGTGCAGACGTCCGCAGCACAGGTCGTCGCGGACGCCGGACCCGCACGGGCAGGGGGCCGTCGGTCGCGTCATGAGCGACCGCTCCACCGCCAGGCGTCCGTGCCGGGGGCGAGCGGGATGCGGGGCGCGCCGAAGGCGGCCGCCGCGCGCCACCGGCGCACTGCGTCGGCCTCGCCGGCTGCCGCGGGCGCCGTCACCGCGGGTGCGACCGGGGTGCCG
>NZ_JACEXH010000219.1:0-4683 GCF_014525465.1 Actinotalea sp. JY-7885
ACCGCGTCGCGCAGGCCGGGGTCCGGCACGGCGTCGGCCGCCGGGTCCGCGGCGCGCAGGCGCTCCTCCGCCGGGTGCGGCGTCGGCTCGCCGTCAGGTCCGCCGGCCGGCGGGGTGCTGTCCTCGGTGTCGTCCTTCACGGTGCCCTCCTGGGTAGCCCTGCGATGGGGGGCTCGCCGGGCGCCGGCGGGTCCTCACCCTGCCTGTGTCGCGCCCAGCCCGAGGCTTGCGTCGCCCGGCTGGTGAGGCGGGCGACGCGCCTCGTCCCCGGCGTCGTCCTCCGCCCACGCCTGGCGCAGGCGTGAGCGCGCCCGGGACAGGGCGGCGTCCGCCCCGCCACGGCTCACGCCGAGGACCACCGCGAGTGCGTCGCCGTCGAGGCCCTCCCACGCGTGCAGGAGCAGGATGCGGCGGTCGCGCGGGGACAGCCGCGCCAGCGCGCGGCGGACCTCGTCGTCCGCCACCACGAGGCCCGCGGGATCCGCGTCGTCGGCCTCGTCGGGCACGTGCTCGACCGGCACGGGCCGTCCCTTGCGGCGGTGGTTGGCGAGGACGAAGCCCGCCGTGCGGTAGAGCCAGGGCAGCTCCGCACCGTCCGGCACGTCGTCCCGGCGGCGCCATGCCGTCGCGAGCACGTCCGCGGCCAGGTCCTGCGCGTCGTGCACGGGGGCGCGGCGCGCGAGGTACCGGAACACGGCCGTCGAGTGCTCGCGGAAGAGCGCCTCGAACCAGGCGTCGTCGCGCACGGGGGCTCCCTCTCGGCGGACGGCCGGGCGCCGTCGTCGTGTGCCGCTCACCCGCACTGTGTCGTGAGGGCCCCGTCCCTTGCACGCCGCCGCGCGGGCCGGGCCGGCGGCGTCGGGTGCCATCTCGGCGCGCCCGCCCGGGGCCGCCGCCCTACGGTCGAGCCAGGAGGCTGACCCGCAGCCCACGACGATCGGAGACCACATGTCGCACGCAGCCCACGAGCCGACGGCGTCCTCGGCCCAGGAGCGCGCCGACGAGCTGCGTGCGCTCGCCGGGCCCGTCAACGCCGACGCACCCGAGGCCCGCACGGATGCCGCTCCCGACGAGGTCCGCGAGCCCGCCCAGGGCGACGTCGGCGCCGAGGCGGACCCCTACGAGCTGCGCTCGATGCCCGCGCAGCCGAACCCGACCGAGGACGACCCGGCGAGCCACCTCAACGCCTGAGCGACGCGGTGCGGGCCGTCGCGACGAACGAACCCCGGACGCACGAGAGCCCCGGTCCGTGAGGACCGGGGCTCTCGACGCTCTCCTAGGCGGCGTACCGCCGGGTGAAGCGAGTGTCCGCGAGGATCAGAGCGGGCGGATGTTGTCGGCCTGCGGGCCCTTGGGGCCCTGCTTGACCTCGAACTCGACCTTCTGGTTCTCCTCGAGCGAGCGGTAGCCGCTCGTCGCGATCGCGGAGTAGTGGGCGAAGACGTCGGCGCCGCCCTCGTCGGGGGCGATGAAGCCGAAGCCCTTTTCGGCGTTGAACCACTTCACGGTGCCAGTAGCCATGGCTGGTCTCCTTCAGGAGTCTGGGGACGGACCCGCAACTGCGGGACCGCATCGAGCGCGGTGTTCGTCGTCCGCTCCTGGTAAGGAAAATGCGCCTGGCTGGTAGGCCGGGCGCACTCGAGACGTGCAAGCACAGCAACTTCAACGGGAACGCTACGGCATCGCGGCCGATACCGCCAGGGGTAGCGCCCGACGAGATGTGTGACGCACGCCGCCGGGCGCCGGTGGACCGTCCTGCGCCGGCCACCCCGGGCACCTACCCTGGCGCGGTGCGGCCCTTCCTCCTGCTGAGCACACGCTCCGACGACGCAGCCGCCGACGGCGAGCTCGAGGCCGTCGCGCGCTTCGGCGGCCTCGAGCCGGACGTCGGGCTGCGGCGCGTGCGCCTCGAGGCGGGGCCGCTGCCCGAGCTCGACCTGGACGACTGGTCCGGCGTCATCGTCGGGGGCAGCCCGTTCAACGCGAGCGACCCGCCGCAGGAGAAGTCGGCAGTGCAGCGCCGCGTCGAGGCGGAGCTGCACGGGCTGCTCGACGAGGTCGTCGCGCGCGACTTCCCCTTCCTCGGGGCCTGCTACGGCGTCGGCACGCTCGGCGTGCACCGCGGCGGCGTCATCGACCGGACCTACGGCGAGCCGGTCGGCACCGTGCCCGTCACGCTCACCGCCGCCGGGCGCGCGGACCCGCTCTTCGCCCGGCTCCCCGACACCTTCGACGCCTTCGTCGGACACAAGGAGGCGGTCCGCGTGCCACCGCCGGACGCCGTCGTCCTGGCGAGCTCGCCCGGGTGCCCGGTCCAGGCCTTCCGCGTCGGTCGCAACCTCTACGCGACGCAGTTCCACCCGGAGCTCGACGTGCCGGGCATGGTCGCCCGCGTGGAGATCTACCGGCACGCCGGGTACTTCCCGCCCGAGGAGCTGGGCACCGTGATCGCGGGGATCACGGGAGCCGTCGTCGACGACCCGCCCAGGCTCCTCGCGGCGTTCGTGGAGCGCTACGCGCGCTGAGTCACGCGCCGTACGCGGTGCGCACGTGGTGCACCGCCGCCTCCACGTCGACCCCCAGCTCGCGGACGCGGCGGACGTACTGCTGCGCGGCGACCGCCGCCTCGCGGTCACGGTCCGAGCCGCGGACGGCCACGAAGGTGCCGTGCCTGCCCCGCGTGACGACGACGCCCGCCTGCTCGAGCTCGCGGTACGCGCGGGCCACGGTGTTGGCCGCGAGGCCGAGGTCGTCGGCGAGCCGGCGCACCGTCGGCAGCCGCGTGCCGGGCGCGAGCCCGCCGGCGTCGACGAGCGCCTCGACCTGCGAGCGCACCTGCTCGTACGGGGGGATGTGGGAGTCCGGGTCCACGGCGAGGATCACCGGGCACCGCCCTCGGGCGCCGACGACGCCTGCGCCGGGACGTCGCCGGCCGGCGGCAGGGGCCAGAGCCGGGTCCGGAAGTACCGTTCGGGCCGCGCGGCCAGGGACCACACGCCCATCACGAGCAGCCCGCCGAACAGCACGAGCATGATCCCGCTGACGAGGCCGACGGCGGGGTTGGCGGGCCAGCCGCCCTCCAGCCCGTCGGCCAGGACGCCGAGGAGCGCGAACGGGGCGTAGGCGCCGGCCATGATCGCCACCGTGGCGCTGTCGCGGAGCGTGCGCGCCCGCATGGCGTCGTCCCAGGCGAGCTCGAGCGTCGTCGCCGCGACCTGCCGGCGCGCCACCAGCCACCGCGCGGCGAGCTCGACCGCGAGGACCACGAGGGCCGGCACCACCGTCACCGCGACGAGCAGCCCCACCGGGAGCCGCCCCACGTCGACGAGGCCCACGGCGTCCACCACCACGATCCCGACCGCGACGAGCGCGGCGACAACCGCACAGGCCCAGGCGCCGTACCTCTCGAACGGCGGCACGTAGTCCGCCGGGGTGGGCGTGGTCGCCCGGGCGATGCGCGGCCCCGCGGCGAGCGGCCGCGTCGACTCGTACCAGGCCACGGCCGCCGAGCCCAGCGCGGCACCGAGGAAGTACCCCAGGACCGCCAGCAGCGCCGCCGGGAAGCTGCCCTCCTCCGCGGGCTCCGGCCGCATCAGGAGCAGGGGCAGCAGCGCGAGGCCCGCCCCGACGACCGCGCCGAGGCACGCGCGCCGGGCCAGCCGGGCGCCGACGTCGGCCGCCATCGCCGGGTCGAGCGTCAGGTCCACCTTGCGGGCGTACGCGTCGGCGGCGGCGGCCCGCCCCCGCCGCGTCCCGTAGCGCGCCAGGGTCCCGGTCACGACGAGCGCGAGCACCACGATGAAGAAGTACGTCGGGCCCATGAGCCCCTCCCGTCCCGGTGGCCGTCGCCACCTTTGTACCGTTGTTTGTCTCAACGTAGCAGTACAGTCCTGCGACAACAAGACGGCGGCGAGACGGCGAAACGCGACGACGTCGCGACGCGTTCCACGGCAGGCTGGGGGTGACCCTGGGAGCCGCCGATGTCCACCCCGCGCACCACCGGCGCACCCGACGACCTCGACGCCCGCCCGGACCCCGCCTCGCCGTGGGCGCCGGGGCTGCGCGGCGTCACCGTCGGGATGCTGCTGCTCGTCGCCCTCAACGCGTTCGAGTCGCTCGCCGTGACCACCACGATGCCCGCCGTCGTCGCGGCGCTGGGCGGCGTCGAGCTCTACGCGATGGCCTTCGCCGCGCCGGTCGCCTCGAGCGTCGTGGGCATGGTCGCGTCCGGGACGTGGAGCGACCGGCGCGGCCCGGCCTCGCCGCTCGTCCTCGGCGTCGGGCTGTTCGTGGCCGGGCTGCTCGTCGCGGGCACGGCGCAGGCGATGGGCACGGTCGTCGCCGGGCGCGTGGTGCAGGGGCTCGGCGGCGGGATGCTCAGCGTGGCCCTGTACGTCGTCGTCGCGCGGGTCTACCCGGCGGCGCTGCAGGCGCGCGTGTTCGCGGCGTTCGCCGCCGCCTGGGTGCTGCCCTCGGTGGTCGGGCCGGCGCTCGCCGGGTTCATCGCTGACACCGTCGGGTGGCGCTGGGTCTTCCTCGGCGTGCCGCTCCTGGCGGTGCCCGCGCTGGCCGTGCTGCGTCCGGCGCTCGTCAGGGCCGGCGCGGCGCCGCCGGCGACGGACCCCACCCGGCTCGCGGGGGACGCCGCGACCTCCGGCGCACGCGACACCGCCCCCGGCGGCA
>NZ_JACEXH010000220.1:0-4680 GCF_014525465.1 Actinotalea sp. JY-7885
CGGCCACCCGCGCGTGGCGCGCGGCGACGGCCGCGGCGTCGAGGCGCCCGGCGCCCGTGCCGGCCGCCACCGCGGGGGACAGTGGGTGCACCAGGTGGCCGTCGAACCGGTCGACCGTCACGGCCGTCCAGTCGACGCCCTCCACGGTCGCCGGCCCGTCCGCGGGGTGGCGCACGGTGGCGGTGAGGAGCAGCCCGGAGTCCGTGGCGGGCGAGCAGCAGGCGCCGTCCTGGTTCGAGATGAGGTTGCCGAGCCCGTAGGCGACCCACATGCCCTCGCCGCGCGGACCGCCCGCGAGCCGGGCGACGGGCTGCGGGACGTGCGCGTGGTGGCCGATCACGAGGTCGACCACGCCCGACGCCGCGAGCTCCTCGGCGATCGCGGCCTGCTGGGCGGTGGGGGCCGAGACGTACTCGACGCAGCAGTGGACGCTGACGAGCACCAGGTCGGCGCCCGCCTCGCGCGCGGCCGCGGCCTGAGCCACGATCGCGGCCGTGTCGAGCAGGGTCACGGTCCACGGCGCGCCGGCGGGCACGGGCATCCCGTTGGTCCCGTACGTCGCGGCGAGGTGGGCGATGCGCGTGGTGCCGGCCGCCCGGACGACGTCGTACACCTGGGGCGTGGCCTCCTCCGGTGTCCGCGCGGTGCCGACGTGGCCCAGGCCGGCCGCGCCCAGCGCCTCGAGGGTCGCCGCGACACCCGCGGCCCCGCGGTCGACGCTGTGGTTGGACGCGGTCGAGCAGCCGTCCCAGCCGTTGGCGGCCAGGGACGCGGCGATCGCCGGGGGAGCGCCGAACAACGGGTAGCCCGACGGGCTCGACCCGGGCGGCATGACGGGCACCTCGAGGTGGCACAGCGCGAGGTCGGCGCCCTCGACGAACGGCCGGATCGGCTCCAGGAGCGGCGCGAAGTCCCACCCCGTCGCTGTCCGGGCGGACGACATCACCGGCTCGTGCAGCAGCACGTCGCCCGCGGCCACGATGGTCAGCACCGTGTCCGGTGGCGGCGGTGGTGGCGTCGGGGTCGGGGTGGGCGTCGCGGTGGGGGACGGGCTCGGCGACGGCGCGGCGCCCCCCTCGGCCTCGCCGGCCGGGGCCGCGAGGAGCTCCGACAGCCCGGGCACGGGGACCACCCCGGTGAGGGCGAGACCGAGCCCCACGACGGCGGCGACGGCGGCGACCGCGGCGGCTCGCCGGCCGTGCCGGCGGGTCTTTCGCCGTGCGGTGCGCTCGGCGACGCGGCGGCCGGCCCGGCTCTGCGGGGGGTGTGAGGGGGTCACGGCGCCACACGCTAGCGCCAGCCACTTAAGGTGTGGGACGTGGTCGCGGCGAGGACAGGTCTCAACGTCGCCAACGGAGTGACTGTCGCGAGGATCGCGCTGGTGCCGTTGGTGCTGCTGGCGATCCTGGCGGACGACGGCGGCGGGGGCTGGCGCTGGGTGGCGGCCGGCCTCTTCGCGCTGGCGGCGGCGAGCGATCGCCTCGACGGCTACCTGGCCCGGCGGTTCGACCAGGTGACCGACTGGGGCAAGATCATGGACCCCATCGCCGACAAGCTGCTCATCGGCGGCGTCCTCGTGGTGCTCTCCGTGCGTGACGTGCTGCCCTGGTGGGTCACGGTCGTGGTGCTCGTGCGCGAGCTGGGCATCACCGCGATGCGCATGGCGGTGCTGCGCTACGTCGTCATCCCCGCCTCGCCCGGGGGCAAGCTCAAGACGGTGCTGCAGTCGGTCGGGCTGGGCCTGTTCGTCCTGCCGCTCGACCAGCTGCCCCAGGTCGTCACCGTCGTCGCCTGGGCCGTCCTGCTCGCCGCCGTCGTCGTCACGCTCGTCACGGGCGTCGACTACCTGCGCCGGGGCTGGGCCCTGCGCCGCGCCCGCGCGTGAGCCTGCCCGGGGCCGCGGCCGTCGAGCTCCTCGCGCGGGCGGGATGGACGGTGGCGGTCGCCGAGTCCCTCACCGGCGGTGCGCTGTGCGCCGCGCTCGTCGACGTCCCCGGGGCCTCTCGGTGCGTCCGGGGCGGCGTGGTGGCCTACGCGACGGACCTCAAGGCGGCGCTGCTGGGCGTCGACGGGCAGCTGCTCGCCGAGCACGGTGCCGTGCACCCCGAGGTGGCCCTCCAGATGGCGCGGGGCGTGCGCGTGCGCCTGGGGGCCACGTGGGGCCTGGCGACGACGGGCGTGGCCGGGCCGGACCCGCACGACGGGCACGCTCCCGGCACCTTCCACGTCGCCGTCGACGGGCCGGGCGGCCCCGAGGTGGTGTCGGTGGAGGGCTCCGGCGGTGACCGCGCGGCCGTGCGGGAGGCCGCGTCACTGGCCGCCCTGCGGCTCCTGATCCGCCGCGCGGGTGACGGCGGAGGTCACGATCCGATGACGACGGCACGGACCTGAGCCGCGGCCCGCCTGCGTGGGAACACGGGGGCGGTGCCTCACGTTGGACAGTTCGTGACGACGATCAGGGGTGAGCAGGGCATCCGCCGCGAACCTGTGCGCCCCGCGGGGTACGGTAGGACCTCCGCGGCCGGAGTCCGGCCGGGCACGCGCAGCACGGCAGTCCGCACGACAGCACCTGGAGCCCGGGCCACGCGTCCGGGGCAGGAGAGCTCCACGCAGGTCCTCAAGACCACGGCGCCGACGCAGGCACACACGGAGGGAGGTCGTCCGATGGTCGTCCTTCGACGCGAGATCGGCGACGTCCTCCGCGGCGCGCGCCAGCGCCAGGGCCGCACGCTGCGCGAGGTCAGCTCCGCCGCACGGGTGTCGCTCGGCTACCTCAGCGAGGTCGAGCGCGGGCAGAAGGAGGCGTCCTCGGAGCTCCTCGGCTCCATCTGCGACGCCCTCGACGTGCCGCTGTCGCTGGTCCTGCGCGAGGTGAGCGACCGCGTCGCCGTGGCCGAGGGTCTCGCGATCCCCGACACCGTCCCGGCGGACCTCGCCTCGTGCCTGCGCCGTCCGGATACCGGTGGTTCCTGGTCGCAGCGCGGAGAGCTCGCACCCGTCGGCTGACCGGGTCGACGCCCGTCCCTCAGCGTGACGGGGTGTTCTCGGCTCGCGCGCGCCACACCCCCGGGTGCCGCGCGCCCGGAGGCACCGGCTGGCAGCCCGGGCACCAGAAGGCCGGGCGCTGCATGGGCGGACGGCGCACGGGCCCGACGTCGACGGTGGTCCCGCACCGGCGGCAGGGCCGTCCGGCGCGCCCGTGCACCCAGCTCGTCAGCCCTCGCCCGGTCTCCCCGGTGCTCGTCGGCAGGTCGGCGGCGACGCTGCGCTCCATGAGCGTCCGCGCCGTCATGATCAGGCTGGCGGGGTCGGCGACGTCGCCGGCCGGGGTCCAGGGCCAGGTGCGCCGGGCGTAGAGCGACTCGGCCATCCAGATCGTCCCGAGCCCCGCGAGCACGGTCTGGTCGAGCAGCACCTCGCCGATCGGCGCGGCCGCGCGCGCGGCGAGCCGGCGGAGCGCCTCGGGCAGGCCGGCGACCGGGAAGTCCGGCGCGAGCACGTCCGGCCCCAGGTGACCGATCAGCGTGCGCTCGTCCCGCGTCGGGACGACGTCGAGCATCCCGAGGCGGATGCCCAGGGCGGTCCAGCGGGCGGTGGCCAGGACCGCCCGGACGTCGGCGCCGCGCCCCGCGGCCGCGCCGCTGTCCGTCCGCGCCACGCGCCACGTGCCCTCCATGCGCAGGTGGGTGTGCAGCGTCCGGCCGTCGTCGAGCCGGACCAGCAGGTGCTTGCCGTACGAGCGGACCTCGGTGACGGTGCGCCCGACGAGGTCGAGGCCCGCCGCGTCCGGCCACCGCAGCTCCGCGCGGACCAGGACCTGGCCGGCGAGCGCGGCGTCGAGCCGCTGCGCGGTCCGGCGGACGACGTCCCCCTCGGGCATCAGCGCACCGTGCCCGGGTCGAGCCGCAGTCCTCGGGGCGTCGTGCCGAAGCCGGCCCGCGCGAGCGCCGCGGCGAGCGGCGTCGTGAGCGCGGCGCGGTCCAGGAGGTCCTCCCCGTCGGCGCGCTGGAGGGTGAGCCGGCCCAGGCGCCCGTCGCGGACGGCGCCCGCGAGCGCCGCGGAGGCGGCGGCGAGGGCCGACGGCTCCGGCGTGAAGGACAGCAGGGTGCGGCCACCCCGCTCGAGGTAGAGCACGAGCGCGCCGCCGACGAGGACGACGACCGAGCCCGCCTTGCGGCCCGGCCGGTGGCGGGCCTCCCCCGGCTCGGCCGCGGGTGGCTCGGGCCACGCCAGCGCCGCGCCGTAGGGGTTCGCCGGGTCGGTCGCGGCCAGGACGACCACGGGCGGTTCCCGACCGTCGTCAGGTGCGCGCGCGTCGTCGCGCACCTGGTCCACGGCCCCCGGCAGCGCGAACTGCGAGCCGCCGAGGTGCTCGACGAAGTAGCCGCGACGCACCTGTCCGGCCTGCTCGAGCGCCGCCAGCACGCGGTACACGGACCCGAACTGGCCGGCGACGCCCTCCGACGGCGCGACCGCCCGGGTCAGGACGCCGTGGCGGTCGAGCAGCTGGAGCGCGAGGGCGTGGGCGCGCACGGTGGCGTCCGGCTCGCGCTCCGGCAGCAGGGACCAGCGCCCGGAGGTCTCGGGCCGGTGGCCGACCGCGGGACGGGCTCCCGGCCGGGGCCGTGGCACGCCGGCCAGGGCGCCACCGGTGAGCGACCTGCCCAGGAGGCGGCCGCG
>NZ_JACEXH010000221.1:0-4617 GCF_014525465.1 Actinotalea sp. JY-7885
CGCGTCGCGCAGCGGCCCGGCGACCGGCCACGGCGCGCGGTGCACCGTGCCCTCGCGCCACCACGACCAGACCTCCTCGGTCGCGAACGGCAGCACCGGTGCCAGCAGGCGCAGGAGCGTGTCGAGCGCGAGCGCGAGCGCGGCGCGCGCGGACGCCGTCGCGCCGGCCCCGGCCTCCGCGCTGCCGTACGCCCGGTCCTTGACCAGCTCGAGGTAGTCGTCGCAGAAGGTCCAGAAGAAGGTCTCGGTCAGCTCGAGCGCGCGCGTGTGGTCGTAGGCCTCGAGCGCCTGGGTGGCCTTGTCGACGACGTCCGCCAGGCCGGCGAGCATCGCCCGGTCCAGGGGCTCGGTCACCGCGGCGGGGTCGAGCGCCGTGGTGTCGGCGCCGAACGAGAGCGCGAACTTGCTCGCGTTGAGGACCTTGATCGCGAGGCGTCGGCCGATCTTCATCTGGCCGACCTCGAACGCGGCGTCCGTGCCCAGGCGCGCCGAGGCGGCCCAGTACCGGACGGCGTCGGAGCCGTGCTCCTCGAGCAGCCCCATCGGCGTGACGACGTTGCCCTTGGACTTCGACATCTTCTTGCGGTCGGGGTCGAGGATCCAGCCCGAGATCGCCGCGTGGGCCCACGGCAGCGAGCCGTGCTCCAGGTGCGAGCGGACCACCGTCGAGAACAGCCAGGTGCGGATGATGTCCTGGCCCTGGGGGCGCAGGTCCATCGGGAAGACCCGCTCGAACAGGTCGTCGTCCCAGCCCCAGCCGCCTGCGATCTGCGGCGTCAGCGAGGACGTCGCCCACGTGTCCATGACGTCGGCCTCGCCGACGAAGCCGCCCGGCACGCCGCGCTGCTCGGGGGTGTACCCCGGCGGGACGTCGCTGCTCGGGTCGACCGGCAGCGCGGACTCGTCCGGGAGGATCGGACGCGCGTGGTCCACCTCGCCGTCCTCGCCCACGGCGTACCACAGCGGGATGGCGACGCCGAAGAACCGCTGGCGCGAGATCAGCCAGTCGCCGTTGAGCCCGCCGACCCAGTTCTCGTAGCGCACGCGCATGAAATCGGGGTGGAACGCCAGCTCGTTTCCGCGCGCGAGGAGCGCCTCGCGCAGCCCGGCGCCCGCGCCCTCGTCGCGACCGCCGTTGCGGATGTACCACTGGCGCGAGGTGACGATCTCCAGGGGCTTGTCGCCCTTCTCGAAGAAGTTCGCCTTGCGCTGGGTCGCGACGGGCTCGCCGTCGAGGTCCCCGCTGGCGCGCAGCGCGTCGACGACGGCGGTCCGCGCCGAGAACGTCGTCTTGCCGGCGAGCTCCGCCCACGTCTGGCGGCCCGCGGCGTCGGTGATCCACTCGGGCGTCTCGCGCTGCAGGCGCCCGTCGCGCTGGATCACCGAGCGCGTGGGCAGCTGGAGCTCGCGCCACCACTGGACGTCGGTGAGGTCGCCGAAGGTGCAGCACATCGCGATGCCCGCGCCCTTGTCGGGCTCGGCGGCCGGGTGTGCCAGCACGGGCACCTCGACGCCGAACAGCGGCGAGCGCACGGTGGTGCCGAACAGGTGGGCGTAGCGCTCGTCGTCCGGGTGCGCGATGAGCGCGACGACCGCGGGGATGAGCTCGGGCCGCGTCGTCTCGATGTGGACCGGGGTGCCGTCGTCGGTGCGGTGGAAGGCGACGCGGTGGAAGTGCCCGGGGTAGTCCCGTGCCTCGAGCTCCGCCTGCGCGACGGCGGTCTGGAAGGTCACGTCCCACAGGCCCGGGGCCTCGGCCTGGTAGGCCTCGCCGCGCTCGAGGTTGCGCAGGAACGCGCGCTGCGCGACGGCACGCGCCCGCGCGTCGATGGTCTGGTAGTGGTGCGACCAGTCGACCGACAGGCCCAGCCGGCGCCAGAGCGCCTCGAACTGGCGCTCGTCCTGCACCGTGAGCCGCTCGCACAGCTCGACGAAGTTGCGCCGCGAGATCGGGACCTGGTCGGCGTTCTTGATGCTCTTGCCCTCGCCGCCCTCGTGCGGGGGCGTGAAGTCCGGGTCGTACGGCAGCGTCGGGTCGCAGCGCACGCCGTAGTAGTTCTGCACGCGGCGCTCGGTGGGCAGGCCGTTGTCGTCCCAGCCCATCGGGTAGAAGACCTTCTTGCCGCGCATGCGCCAGAAGCGCGCGACGACGTCGGTGTGCGTGTAGGAGAACACGTGGCCGACGTGCAGCGAGCCGGAGACCGTGGGCGGCGGGGTGTCGATCGAGTAGACCTCGTCGCGCGTCGCCGTGCGGTCGAACGCGTAGGTGCCCTGCTCGGCCCACGCGGCGTCCCAGCGCTCCTCGAGCCCCTCGAGGCTCACCCTGTCCGGTACGCGCGACGGCGCGGCGGCCGACGGGGCGGGGGACGTGGTGGGGTGCTCGGTGCTCATGGTCACCGATTCTCCCAGAACGCGGGGCGTGCGTGGTGCGGTCCGGCGGCCCGCCCGTGTTGGTCCTGGCGCGGGCGACGGCGATGATGGGTCCGGGACCACGACGGGACGGACGAGCATGCGAGCACTGGCACCAGATCCCGCCGCGGCCGGGGGGCCGATCGCGTCGGCGCGCGCCCTGGTCAAGGTCTACGGCCGGGGGGAGACGGCGGTCCGCGCGCTCGACGGCGTCGACGTCGACCTCGAGCGGGGCGAGCTCACGGCGATCATGGGGCCGTCCGGGTCCGGCAAGTCGACGCTGATGCACTGCCTGGCCGGCCTCGACACCCCCACCTCGGGGCGCGTCGTGGTCGACGGCGCCGACGTCGGGCGCATGAACCAGCGCAGCCTCACGCGCCTGCGGCGGACCCGTATCGGGTTCGTCTTCCAGGCCTTCAACCTCATCCCGACGCTCACGGCGGAGGAGAACATCACCCTGCCGCTCGACATCGCGCGCACGCCCGTGGACCGGGCGTGGTTCGACACCGTGGTGGACGCCGTCGGCCTGCGCGACCGGCTCAGTCACCGGCCGGCGGAGCTCTCGGGCGGGCAGCAGCAGCGCGTCGCCTGCGCCCGCGCGCTGGTCTCCCGCCCGGCCGTGGTCTTCGCCGACGAGCCGACGGGCAACCTCGACTCGCGCTCGTCGGGCGAGGTCCTGGGCTTCCTGCGACGGTCCGTCGACGAGCTCGACCAGGCCGTCGTCATGGTGACGCACGACCCGACCGCCGCGTCCTACGCGCACCGCGTGCTGTTCCTCGCGGACGGGCGCGTCGTCGGCGAGCTGGAGCGGCCCACCGCGGAGAGCGTGCTCGACACGCTCCGCGACCTCGGCGTCGGCCGCCGGACGGCGCCGGCGTGATCCGCGTCGCGCTCCGCGCGATCCGGGCCCACCTCGGCCGCCTGCTCCTCTCGGTTGTGGCGGTCATGCTCGGCGTCGCCTTCGTGGCGGGCACGTTCTCGCTGCGGGCGACGCTGTCGTCGACGTTCGACGGCATCGTGGACGCGGGTCTGCCCGCCGACGTCTACGTGCGCGCCGCGGACGCCGCGGCCGCGACGGACGCCCAGCCCGCGCCCGCGGCGACCTTCCCGCTGGAGATCGCCGACGCGCTCGGGCAGGTCGACGGCGTCCGCGCCGCGATCCCCGAGGTCAGCGGCCCCATCGTGCTCGTCGGGGCGGACGGCACGGCCGTCGTCTCGCAGGGCCCCCCGAGCTTCGGGCTGGGCCTGCACGAGAGCGACCCCGAGGTCGACATCGTCGCCGGGCGCGCGCCGGAGCGCGCCGGCGAGATCGCGCTGGAGTCCTCCGCGCTCGAGTCCTCGGGGCTCGCGGTGGGCGACGAGACGTCGGTCGTGCTCGGCGGCGAGGTCGTGCCCGTCGAGGTCGTCGGCGAGCTCCGCCTCGGTGCGCCGGTCGCCGGGGCGACGATCGTCGTGCTCGACGCCGCCACGGCGACGAGCGTCTACGCGCCCGACGGCCGCATCGGCAGCGTCGCCGTCTACGCCGAGCCCGACGTCGCCCCGGACGCGCTCGCCGCCGACGTGAGCGACGCGCTCGGGTCCGTCGCCGGGGCCGACGACGTGGAGGTCGTCACGGGCGACGAGCTGCGCGAGGAGAGCCGCGAGCAGATCGGCCAGGTGCTGGGCTTCGTCTCGACCTTCCTGCTCGTCTTCGCGGGCGTGGCCCTGTTCGTCGGGGCGTTCATCATCGCGAACACCTTCCAGATGATCGTGCGGCAGCGGCAGCGCGAGTACGCGATGCTCCGCGCGATCGGTGCGTCGCCGACGCAGGTGCTCGCCTCGATCCTGCTCCAGGCCGCCGTGGTCGGCGTGATCGGCTCCGCGCTCGGGGTGGGCGCCGGGGTCGCGCTCGTCGCGGGTCTGCGGGAGGCGTTCGCCCGGTTCGGGATGGAGCTGTCCGGGTCGGTGCCCCTGGACACCGCGACGGTGGTCGTGTCCCTGCTCACGGGCACCCTGGTCAGCGTCGTGGCGGCGGCCGTTCCCGCGCGGCGCGCGGCCGTGACGCCGCCCGTGGAGGCGATGCGGGACGACGTCGTCTCGACGGACGGCGCCTCCCGGGCGCGGACGGTCGTCGGTGCCCTGCTCCTCGCGGGCGGCGTCGCCGCCGTGGCGGCGGCGACCGCCGGGAGCGTGGGCGACCGCGGGACGGTGCTCGGCGTCGGTGCGGCG